>JAAFHL010000282.1 GCA_013298365.1 Bacteroidota bacterium
AATCCGAGAAAATGCCCAAGTATTTGGCTTTACACAAGATATTACGGAGCGTAAATTGGCAGAAATCAAATCTGATACTATTTTGTCTGAATCGAATGAAAAAATCGAAAAGAATAATGCCCTGTTACGTTCCGTATTAAATAGTCCGACACAAACCATCATTTTCTCTTTGGACAATCAATATTGTTATACAAGTTTTAATGAAAATCATCGCAATACGATGCGACATATTTGGGGCTGTGAGATTGAGATAGGCAAAAGTATGCTGGATTATATTAAAAGTACCCATGATAAAGAAAAAGCAAAAAGTAATTTTGATAAAGTCTTAAAAGGCGAAAGTTTTCAAATTATAGAAGAATATGGAGAATTTCCCAATCGCTTTTTTTACGAAAATTCTTATAATTGCATCAAAGATGAACATGGAAATATTACAGGGCTAACCGTTTTTCTATTTGATATTACCTCCCTCAAAAGAACAGAAGAAGCCCTAATTAAAAGTCAAAAAGAAACAAATAGTATTTTTGAAAACGCTTTTGATGCTGTCTTTTTGATAGAAGAAGAAACGCATAAAATTATCAAATGTAATCGTAGGGCGGTTACTTTATTTGAAACAGAAAACAAGCAAGTTATTACGCATATACTTGGCTATGAACATCTTATTCCCGATAATATTAACATTCCAGAAATGGAGAAATTTATCAATGCAGGTAATATTTGGGAGCAGGAAGTAGAATACATGTCGGCAAAAGGGCGGCTTTTTTGGGGGCATCTCAGCATCAAAAAAGTCACAAATGTATCTGTCATGAATTTTTTGATGGTAAAAATCACAGATATTACCGAACGCAAAAAGACAGAAAAGCAATTAGTAGAGAAGCAAAAACAATTAGAAGCAATCATTGAAAATACAAGTGATTATATTTGGCTCATAGATACCGATTATCGTTTGCTAAATGCAAATACAGCCTTCCGCAACAATATTTTCACAACATATAATATTACACTTGAAAAAGGTATATCACTTCTTGATGATATACCTATGGTTTCACAGGAAGATAAATTTTGGTGGCAAAAATGGTACGATGAAGCCCTAAGTGGTGTGGCTTTTGTGCGAGAAAACTCCTTTGTCATCAATCATGAGACTTTTTACTGGGAAAACTCCTTGCATCCTGTGAGAGAAGGCGAAGAAATCAAAGGTGTTGCCATTTTGTCTCGAAATATTACCGAACGCAAACGCAAAGAAGAGGAGATTCGCCGCAGCGAGGAGCAACTCAAATATGCGATTGCTGCAACAAAAGAAGGCGTTTGGGATTGGGACATTAAAAACAAGAAACTTATCAATAACCAAGCTTGGTATGATATTTTGCACTATGAACCGGAAGATATTACCTATACAATTTCGGATATTTCAAGTTTAATATACGAAGAAGACAGACATTCGGTATATGCGCCTATTTGGGCGGCACGCAACGGTGAAACAGATTCTTTTGAGTGCGAATATCGAGTAATCACTAAAAAGGGGGAACTATTTTGGGTACGAGATAGGGGAACAGTAGTAGAAAAAGGCGCAAATGGAGAGGCTATGCGTATGGTGGGAACATTGGAGAATATCACAGAAAGGAAATTAGTGGAATTAGCCTTGCAAAGACAGCAAAAATTCATTAAAAAAGTAATCAATGCCGTACCTAATCTTATTTTTGTAAAAGATGCATCAGGGAAATTTGTGCTGGTAAATAAGGCTTTTGCAGCGTATTATGGGGTAAGCGTATCAAATCTCATTGGAAAAAAAGATACAAATATCCTCAATGACACAGGATATTTGTCTTATTACAATGAATCTGACAATCAAGTATTGACAACTGGCGAGCCTGTTTTCCTGCCCGAAACACAAAAAGTAGATGAAGAAACAGGTGAAATCTCTTTTTATCAGACCATAAAAGTACTACTCACGAGTGGTGATGGTGAAAAGCAGATTTTGGGTGTTGCGACAAATATCACAGAGCGCAAAAAAGCGGAAGCAGAAAAAGTGCAGCTCGTCGAAATTTTGATGCAAAATGTGCAGGATTTGGAGCAGTTTACCTATATGGTTTCGCATAACTTGCGCTCGCATGTAGCACGTATTTTAGGGCTTGTAGCTTTGTTAGATAAGAAAAACAAAGAAAATCCATTCAATGATTATATTTTTACAACGGTTGTAGAGGAGGTTTCAAGACTTGATGCCATTATTGGTGATTTGAACATCATTCTTGCAGTCAGAAGCAGCAATGACGAGAAAAAAGAGGAGATTATTTTAAAAGAAATGTTTGATTCGGTCATGCTTTCTTTACAAAGTGATTTGCAAAAATGTGAGGGCGAAATTGACATTCAAATTCCAAGTAATTTGGAGATTTATACGATAAAAACGTATTCTTACAGCATCATTCTCAATCTATTATCGAATGCGATAAAATATAGAAATCCTGCAAAAGCACTCAAAATCATCATCAAATCTAGCGTAACAAACGATGGGAAATATGCCCGTATATCTGTCTCCGATAATGGACTTGGCATTGATTTGAGCCAAAATAAAGAAAAAATATTTGGCTTATACCGCCGTTTCCATTCGCATGTAGAAGGAAAAGGCATTGGCTTGCATATCACAAAAACGCAAATAGAACGAATGGGGGGGAAAATTGAAATAGAAAGTGCGCTAAATCTCGGCACAACATTTCATGTTTATTTTCCTTTGTAAGAAAAAAAATATATCTTTGAATCGAAAAGTACATTTTTCGTACTTTGTTTTACAATTACGACTATTTTCCTTTCAAAGATTAAACAAATGAAATTATTATTTTTTCAGAAATGTGCTTTTGTTTTATTGTTTTATTTTTTTTTCTTCTCTTCTCTTATTTTTTCACAAAATCCGTGGGCTTCTTATGTACATGAATATTCATTTGGCGCAGGACAAAATACGGGTCAGGGTGCTAACTATTTCCCAAACAATGTATTAGGTGCAGTAAGTACAAGTGTTTCTGCAACAAGCCCATCTGCTCTGCCCGAAGAAATTGTTTCTTTGGGCAGAAACGGCTGGGTAAGTGTGGGATTTGAATCTCCTATTATAAACGGTATAGGGGCGGATTTTACGGTTTTTGAAAATGCCTTTCAAATAACAGGTGGCTTAGGTATTTTTGATGAATGGCTCATTGTTTCGATAAGCAATGATGGCGAAAATTGGTTTACCTTCCCGTATGATAGCCTTACAGGTACAGGAATGGCAGGCAGAACACCTACAAATGGCGGAAATGTCAATTATTTAGATGCTACACAAAGTGGCGGCGATAGTTTTGACATAGGAGAATTAGGTTTGAATGAAGTTAAATATGTACGCATGCAAGACGCAACTCGTTTTCAAAGCTCCGACAGACTCTCCGCTGAGTTAGATGCAGTTATTGCATTACATCAACTTACAACGCCTATTGAAAGTAGTAATATTTTCAATAGCAATATATATGTATCAGATAATCAGCTTTTTATTCAATCAGAAAAATCTTTACAGCTTAGGATTTACAACGCACAAGGGCAAGAAGTAGAAAGCATTAATTACTCCCCTACCCTATCTTTTGTTTTTTCTTTAGAAAATTGGACAAAAGGCTTATATTTTTTTCGTATAAATGAACAAGAAGGCGTTAAGTTTGTGGTAAGATAATGCGATTTTGTCATTATTTTTTCAGAGATTTGTGGTGGTTTCAGACTGCTTTTTTTACACAAAAAAATAAATATACTTAAAACAGGATAAATTTTCCATAAGTTGCATCATTTCTTTCGTAGGGGTTCAGTGCCTGAACCCAATCAGGTTCAGGCACTGAACCCCTACAAAATTGAATAGTGAGAAAACTTATCCCGTTTACAATATAAATATCGGTGAAAATCTGTACAAAATATCATTCTATTTTTCGTTATGAATCATTTCAACTTATTGTTTATTAGTATGTTAGCCCTAAGCATCAGTTGTTCTTCAAAAGAGACAAAAGAAACAACTGATACAAGTAGTACCACACTTGATACAAAGGCTACAAGCCCAGAAAACACAAAGGTTTCGCCTTTAAAACAACTCACAGAAGCCGATGCACCGAAAAATATCACATACAAAGGTAAGGTTACTGACGTATATCAATTTAGCGATAAAGAAGGTGAGCATCTCATTGTTGTGGCAGAAACAGGGGAAACAAAATCGCCAGGCAAAAATAGTGATATGAGGGACATGGAAATGAATGTTTATCATTTGCGTAAAAATGGTGAAAATTATACAGAAGCCTGGAAAGCCCAAGATTATATCAGAAATTGCGAATTTGACTTGGTATTAGGCATACGCCCCGAAAGCATGGAAGTTACTGATTTAGACAAAGATGGCATTGCCGAAATTTCCTTTGCATATTACCTTACCTGTATAAGCGATGTCAGCCCGTATGAAATGAAATTACTCATGTATGAAGGCACAGATAAATATGCAATACGTGGTACAGCAAAACTCGTGGACATCAAAAGTACCTATAAACCTGATGCAGCCCTAAAAACCGCACCTGCCGAGTTTTTGAAGTTTGCTACCGAAAAATGGGTGCTGTGGGAAGACCAAGCAGCAGGATAAATTTGTTTGTTTTATTTTTTTCTTCCAAAAATCTGCTTATATTTGTCCCTCACAATAAACACTCAACACACACATTTATGGCAAACATTATCTATGACGGCAAAGCCTCAAATTATGCGCATCTTACAGAGCGAATGTATATAAAGGAATTATCAGATATAACGAAATAGGCACAAACAACAATACATGGGACGGTGATACGACCCTATTGAAATAAAAAACATGAACAGACGTGAATTTCTACGAAAATCGGCACTCACAACCGCTGCCGCATTAGCAGGTCCTTATTTGTTACCTTCGGGCAAATTGTTTGCGCAGACAAACTCAAAATTAGCAGACCATGTGGTTTTGGTGATGTTTGCGGGCGGTGTGCGACAACAAGAAAGTATTCTTCAACGCTATTTGGCTGATAGTCAAAATGTAGCGATTGAGGGAAATATTTTATATAACCTTTTTGAAGGAACTGCCCCGATAGACAAAATTGTCTATGGCACTGATGCAAATTTGGCGGGTGAGATTCCGATTCCTCGTATTCTTTCACAACCCATCAATAAACAAGGTACGATTTTTAGGGAAATGCGTTCAAGCTCCGCAGGGCATTATGGCGGCTTAAACGTCATGTTGCAAGGAAATACTTTGCTCGGGCAAGGACTCAAACAACGCCCTAAAAATCCTACCATTTTTGAATATCTGCGCAGACATGGCGGCTATTCTGCCACAGATATGTGGTTTGTAGGCAATGGCATAGGCAACTCAATTCCCTTGCTAAATCACTCAAACCATGTAGATTATGGACGTAAATATGGGGCAAATTTCCTTGCACCTTCTATTACATTCAGCAATATTGGTTTTGAACATCTTTCAAATGCCAAAATTTATCACCCCGAATTAGAGCTTGAACCGATTGCCAAAATGAAATATTTTTTGGACAATGTATTCAATAATGTGGGCGAAGCGATGGCGGGCTTGAACAATACCGCTGATGAAATGCAACAAATTGAGGCATTTTTGAAAGATATGTTTACGGCAACACAAAACGGAACAGTCGTAAAAGCACCCGTTTCTGACAATGGCGACTTGCAAATTTCGGGCTATGCTTGCGAAGTAATGAAACGTTTTGCCCCCGCTTTGACAGTGGTAAACTTCAACAATGTAGATGGCTGTCATGGCAATTTTACCAGCTATCTTAAAAGCCTTCATCGTGCCGACCATGCGGTAGGCTTTATGTGGGACTATATTCAAACACAAATCCCGCAAATGTCAGGCAATACAATTATGATTATTGTGCCTGAATGTGGGCGAGACCTGAAAGCTAATCCCATTTTAGATGAAAATGATTGGAGAGGTTTTGACCATTCCGATGCAAATACATCTCGGATTTTTGGGGCAATGATAGGGAAAAATGTACCTGCAAACCTTGCCTTAGGCGATGAAAATAATCCAATAGGCATTACCGCAGACATTGCACCCACGATTGCAGAAATTTTGGGCATCAAAAATACTGTAACAAGTAGTGGCTTACTTGCTGGCGATGCCTTGTCTTTATTTGATAGAATGTAAAAAGAAGATAGGTCAAAGTGTTTTTTTTACCATGGCTTTCTCATAAAAAATGCTTGAATAACAATGTTGAATTTTACCACAAAGTTTACAAAGATTTATAGAAAAATATGCTACTTTGTGTTCTTTGTGTGGGCTTTTCTTTGTGAACTTTGTGTTTTTATTTTTTATGAGAAAGCCATTTTTTTTGCTGCTTTTTTCATTATTCCTTTTTGATTTCTTACCTTTGCAGCTCAAAATAAGATAACACCTAATGAAAAAGATAGCAGTTTTTACCTCTGGCGGCGATTCTCCTGGAATGAACGCCTGCATCAGAGCCGTTGTGCGGACAGCCTCATATTACAATATGGAAACCATCG
>JAAFHL010000283.1:0-2316 GCA_013298365.1 Bacteroidota bacterium
CTACGGCTAATTTAGGTGAATGTGTTACTACTTCTGATACTGTATATATAAATGTGTATCCCAGTCCAGGCGTTCCTGCTATCACATTTACAGGAAATGATACTTTATGTGAAGGAAATAGTGTGATTCTTATTGCGCCCAATAGTACCAATTATACCTATAGTTGGTCGGACGGCACTACAACTCGCAAAGATACAGTTACACAAACAGGTATTTATGATGTTACAGTAACTAATCAATATGGCTGTTCCAAAACATCTACCACGCCCGTAAGCATCAACTTTTTGCCTGCGCCACCTGTGCCGATTATTTCCGCAAACCAAAATACTTTGACCTCGAATGCAGCAAGTAATAATCAATGGTTTTTCAATGGAAATATCATTAATGGCGCAACAAGCAATACCTATAATGCGCCCCTAACAGGCACTTATACGACTACTGTTACAGGTGCAAATGGTTGTAGCACTACCTCTATGCCATATTTGTTTAGTTATGTGGGAATAGAAAATCTATTGACAGAATGGAATATCACTTGCTTTCCCAATCCTGTTCAAGACATTTTATACATCAGTGGCGAAAATGAGACAGCTTCAAACATTTATATCAACTTGATAGATGCCACAGGCAAAAATGTTTTCTCACAAAAACAGGAAAAAACTAACCGAATTTCGGCAGAAATTCCCGTAAGTCGCCTATCAAAAGGGGTTTATTTACTGAAAATTGCTACAGAAAAGGGCTATATGACAAAGCAAATTACGATAGGTTGGTAAAAGATTATTTATACTTTGTGATTTATTGTGGCTGGCTGAAGCTCGATAAATCACAAAGTATTGCAAAGTTTTTGGACTAAATTACTTGTAGTGAGGAAAGCCAAACTATCTGCGAGAATCTGCTATTCATCTGCGGAAATCTGCGAGAAATTAAATACGTTTTTCGGGAAATTCAATAAAAATCTCCCCTATTTTCCGATATTTGCAGCATGAAATCATATTGTATTATAGGCGGTGGGCTTGCAGGTTTATCTTTGGCGGGAAGATTGCTGTTGGCAGGCGAAAAAATTACTTTGATTGATGATGCTTGTCCAAGCGGGGCATCTCGTTTGGCGGCGGGCATGTTCAATATTGTAACGGGCAAACATGCTGTAAAAACATGGCTTGCCGAGGAATTATTGGCAGATTTGAAGGCTTTTTTTGAAATTCCTATTTTTGAGAAATTACAGCAATACATTCATTATCAACCTCTTTATCGCCCATTCAAAGACATTGGCGAATACAACGATTGGTTGGGAAAATATCAATCGCCTGAATTAAAAGACTACATTCGTTTTCAGGCGACACAAATTCAAGCTGATATTTTTGCCAATCCTTTGGGCGGCATTTTTATCGAAAATTGTGGTTGGTTAGATACGACAGGGTTTTTGCAAGGATTATTGGCAATTTTAAACGAATTTCCGCATTTTCAATATATAGAAAAAAAAATTGCCGCTACGCAAATAGATTTGCAGGAAAAACAGATTGTTTGGGAAGAGAAACCAATCTTTTTTGACGAACTTATTTTGGCAAATGGCTGGCAAATTTCGCAAGAAAGTATTTGGCAGATTCCTCTTTTGCCCGTAAAAGGGGAAATTTTGCGCATTTACGCCCCCGATTTACAGCTTCCTTTTTTGCTTTCAGGAAAAATATATGTCATTCCCACAGGCAGTGGGCATTTTATTGCGGGCGCAACTTACGAATGGGATTTTGCCCATAACGAGCCTACACAGGCAGGAAAGGAAATACTTTGCGCTCATTTGGACGAGTTGTTACAGGTAAAATATGAAATTATTTCACATGGCGCAGGGATTCGCCCTACCACACACGACCGCCGTCCTGTGCTGGGAACACACCCACAATTCCCTCATTTGCATGTATTTACAGGTTTTGGCACAAAAGGGGTTTTGTCTTTTGCGCATTTTTCGCAAATTATGGCAGGCTATTTACAAGGCAAAAATAGTTTGGGAAAAGAATATGATGTGCAACGTTATTATCGAAAAGGAAGAATGAAAGGGTAGTTGAGAGTTTAACCCTGACAGGGTTCGATTTTTTTATTATTGTTTTTTATGCGAAATTATGGTCTGAAGTTTCTGCCGATTTTCTATGTCGTTATCAGATTGTTCGATTTATGCAGGGATTTAGGCACTAAACCCCTGCATAAAATATTCGATAAACAAATATTACGTTTTTTTTTCATATACATTAAGGTATAAATTCTAAATAGATAAGTAGTTGTAATATATAAAATATTACAACTACTTATCTATTTAATGCTTGAAAATGA
>JAAFHL010000283.1:2326-6528 GCA_013298365.1 Bacteroidota bacterium
AGATAATTACATAACATCTAATAGGGTAAGCAACCACAATACAAACAATATAACAAAAGCAACATACGCCAAATAAGAAAGTATGTCAAATAATAGACCTAAAATAGGCAGGTAAGACAAAATTGCTAAAATAACAGAGGCTGCCAAAGCAATAATCATTGGTTTAAACCACTTGTTTTTGATGTCGCCATGTTTTTTGAGAATTTTCCCCATAAAATTTTGCTTTTCGCTTAATTTTTGAATGATTTTCTCTGCTTTTTCTGCCATTTTATCCGCTTTTTGCTGGAATTTTTTGGTAGGTTTAGCGGTTTCGGTTTGCTTAGGCTGTGAAATAAATCCAGCATAAACGGGCTGCACCACAAATAGGACTGCCCAGAGGGAAAGTAATAACAATGTAAATTTTTTCATTTGAAAAAAAATTAGGAATTAAGAACTAAAAATTAAACGTTGATAGAAAAAAAACTAAAATGGTAACTCAAAGGTAGCATTTTTTTTATTAATACAAAAAAACATTCTATTTCAAGAATGGCTTTCTCATAAAAAAAATAGTTTTGTAAAAATGGCTAATTTTACCACAAAGTTCACAAAGGATTCACAAAGTACACAAAAATGGATAGAAAAACAGGCTACTTTGTGTTCTTTGTGTTAGCTTTTCTTTGTGAACTTTGTGGTTTAAGTTTTTATGAGAAAACCATCCTATTTCAAGGAATAAGTTACGCAAAAAACTATAAGTTATTACATACAAATCCCTAACAAAAGACAAGTGTACCCAAATACCACATAATCAACCATAATAACAGACAAAAACCTGCACCTATTAAAGCGGTTAATGCAAATACGGAAAACCCGAGTACATAAAAAATCAAACTCAGCCCCAAGAATCCACACATAATAAAAAACCATTTATTTAACAAAAATTTGTTAAATTGTGGTTTTTGTGTTAATCCTATTTCTTTTGTTTTAGCCTTAGTAATCTGTGATTTACCTTGTTTTTGCCAACTTTTTTCACTTGGCTGCGGCAGGGAAATTGCCACTGCTTGTTGTGAGAAAAATGCAAAAAACAGGGTGCATAGCACATACATCAATAACAGTGTTTTGTTCATATTTGTATCTTTAAAGGAGTAGAGAGAGGGAATGTGTTTTTTGCGAAAATCATTCCCCTTTATATTTTTGCCACAAATCAGGGCGGCGTTGCTGTGTTTTCAAAATAGATTGCTCCTCTCGCCAAGTTTCAATATTTTTAAAATGCCCTGAAAGCAAAACAGGCGGCACCGCATTTCCCTCCCATTCTGCGGGGCGAGTATAAACAGGCGCATCTAACAAATCGTCTTGAAAAGAATCAAATAATGCCGAAGTTTCATCGCTAATAACGCCAGGCACAATACGAGCAATCGCATCTGTTAGCACCAAAGCAGGCAACTCCCCGCCAGAAAGCACATAGTCGCCAATCGAAATCTCCTTGGTAATAAACATGTCTCGCACCCGTTGATCTATGCCTTTGTAATGTCCTGCAAGCAGAATGATATTTTGCAGCAAAGAAAATCGGTTTGCCATTCCTTGTGTAAACGTCTCACCATCAGGACTTAAATAAATCACCTCATCATATTTTCTTTCTTTTTGCAAACTACGAATACAATTTGCAATCGGTTCTACCATCAATACCATACCTGCACCTCCCCCAAAAGGATAGTCATCTACTTGACGATGATTGTAGCTTGTGTGGTCTCTCAGGTCGTGAACCACTACCTCAACCAGCCCAAACTGCTGCGCTCGTTTGAGAATACTATGCGAAAGCGGACTCTCTAACAATTGTGGTACACAGGAAATAATGTCTATACGCATTTTCTTTTGCTAATTTTAGGCAAAGGTATTGCTTTTTTTATGAAAATAACAGGCTATATTGAAAATACCGCTTATTTAAAGTACGGAATCTTACACAAATAGAACTTACGCAAAAACCTAATTTTTCTTCATAAGTCCTAACAAAAAAACAACGCAGATGAACCCCGTCATCTGCGTTATTTACTAACATCTGTATTATCTGCGAGCCTTAGAAACCTACTCTATTTTGATTTCCACCTTCAAGCATGGTATCTTTTTGCGCATCAAATTCTTTCAAATCTGCCACTGTCATCAAAGACATTGCATGAATTGTACGTTCTTCGGGTGCCATATCTGCCAAGCGAAGGTGCTGATTACGAATGGCTTTCTCTATCACTTTGCGCACAGCACGTCCGTTGCCAAAGTATTTGTTGCGGCGAGCATGGAGTTCTGTCAAATATTTTTGGAAATAGGCTACCGCCTCTTCTTCCAGGGTAATGCCCTCCTCTTTCAGCATTTGAATCGCAATATCATACAACTCTTTTGGGTTGTAATCTGCAAAGACAAACTTACGGTCAAAGCGAGATTTTAAGCCTGGATTTGACTCCAAAAATTCGCTCATATTTTCGGGATAGCCCGCCACAATTACAATGATTTCGCCCCGCATATCTTCCATACGTTTGAGCAAGGTCTCTATCGCCTCACGCCCAAAATCATTAGAACCTCCCGCAGATAGGGCATACGCCTCATCTATAAATAACACACTGCCTCTTGCACTTTCAATGACTGCATCGGTTTTAATAGCCGTTTGTCCCGTATAACCTGCCACAAGTCCCGCCCTATCTGTTTCAATCAATTCGCCACGCTCCAAGATACCCAAAGCCTTGAAAATCTTGCCAATAATGCGAGCAACCGTTGTTTTACCTGTACCTGGATTTCCTAAGAAAACCGAATGAAGCGAAAATTTATTCAATACATCTTTGCCTGTTTCTTGATAAAAACGCACCAATTTCACCAACTCATTTACCTCCAATTTCACGCCCTCCAAGCCTGTCATATTTTTCAATTCTTCAAGTGCCTCATGTAGCAAACCAAAATCTTGTGGAATATGCGGTTTTTTACCTTCTTGCGTTTCAAATACTTTCTGCACATCTTCTACGGTAATTGCCGAAATTTCCTCGTGTGTAAGTTTTGCAATATCAGGGTTTTGAATCAAACGCAAACCCATTTCCATTTTTGCCTCATCTACCAAAGAATACACATAACGAGCATTGCCAAAAGAACGGTCTCTTTTGCGGAAAGCATTGACCAATCTTTGATACAAAACCGCTTCTACCCCTTCGGCAAAAGTTACAAAACGCTTTTTAGCAGCGAGTTGTGCTACGGCAAAAAGCTCTTGCGGCGTGTAGTCAGGGAAAATAAATTCGAGGCTAAAACGAGATTTTAAGCCCGGATTTGACTCCAAGAAAGTATTCATTTCTCGGGGATAACCCGCCACTATAATCGCTAAATCACCACGCCCATCAGACATTTCTTTGACCAAAATCTCAATGACTTCCTTGCCATAATCTTTGGAATCTTCGCCATTTCTTGCCAAAGCATACGCTTCATCAATGAACAAAATACCGCCTCTTGCCTTTTTAATGGCATCTTTTACCTTTGGCGCAGTTTGTCCGATATATTCACCCACAATATCTGCCCTATCTACCTCATGCACATGCCCTTTGGTTAGTAGCCCCAATTTTTTATAAATCTGTCCTAGCAAACGAGCAACCGTTGTTTTTCCGGTACCTGGATTTCCTTTAAAAACCGCATGAATGCTGATAGGTTGTTGGTCATCTACACCTTTTTCTTTGCGCAAACGCAAGAAACCTAAATATTGCGCATATTCACGCACCCTATTTTTCACACTTTCCAAACCTATCAACTCATTGAGTTGCGCAAGTGCCTCTTCCAAATCTTGTGGCTCTTGTTCGCCCGCAGGCATGAGGCTACTCACGCCCAAACCAGGTGTATTTCCTTGCAACAAAACAGGAATCCCTTCTACATCTTCCGCTCCAGTTTGAAAAGGAACAATGCCAATGAGCGTGTCCATAAACACAATCTCAAGGGTATAATTATCTACAAACCAAGTACCTGCATGGTCTGAACCCCAGCCCGAAGAAATCATAATAATTTCTTGTCCTTCTGCTACCGAAACCAATTCAGCCGTTTTTCCTTTGAGCTGACGTGCGTCATTGTAGAAATAATAGAAAATTTCGCATTGCCAAGCCTTGTCTTTAAGCAAGTTTTTGGCAGTCATTTCGCCCCAAACATATTTAGTTTCTTTGGCATTAAAGGTCGTATAATACTCCCTATTTTCCAACAAAACGCCTCTATCG
>JAAFHL010000284.1:0-6024 GCA_013298365.1 Bacteroidota bacterium
TTTTTTTACGGCTTCCTTGCCCAACATACCTGCACCAAAATCGGTCAGCAAGAGTTTCCGATTATCTTTTAACAAGTTTTTGCGCAAATTTTCAATATTTTCGCCTACTTTTGTACGACTATTGGACAACACTTTGATACAAAAATCATATACAAAAGGAGAGTGTATGAGATGCAATGTGCGTGCAGAAAACCAATGTAAAAAAAATTGAAATAAATGAAAAAACATGTATGGAGTAGTTGAAAATTGAGCGTTGAGAGTTAAGTATGAGTTACAAAAAACTAACAGGTTAATAGCCATTCTGCAAGGAACCAGAAAGCGGATACTGAATCACTTAGGTTTTTTAGTTTCTTGCAGAATGGTAGCAGTTTTTAATCATTCATTACTTATTGTAAATAAATAATAATCAATCATTTAAATTCATGTATAATAAGATACAAAACATATTAAATCTTTGAAAATTCATTTAACATGACTAAAATTCGCAGCAAATATAGCTATATTTTTCAGGTATTCATGCTTTTTATCTGGACGTGGACAGGCTGCAATACCGTACAGTTTGTGCCAGAAGGCAAATATTTGCTCAAAAAAGAGGTGGCTATCAAAGGCTCAAAAGCCCTCACAAGCGACCAAGTGTATGAGGCGGTACGGGTGCGAGAAAATAGGCGTATGCTGATGGGACCCAAAACCTTTTTATATCTTTACAATCTTGGAAAAATTATTGAGTATGATAGCACTTTGGTCAAAAAGATTTTGTTGAAAAGGGAATCTATTAGGGATTATTATTATCCCTTGATTATCAAAAGTTTAACACAAGATTTTGGAGAAGCCCCTGCACTTTTAGACATAGAAGCCCTCAAAAAAGACAGCGCAAATATTCAGAATTTATATTTTGCGAATGGCTATTTTTCGCCTAAAATTACCTATAAGATAGATACCATTGACAATATTTTTCAATATCAAAAGGTAAAAGTTACGTTTTTTATTGAGGAAAAAACGCCGCATAAAATTGGGCATTTGGTCTATAATATTACAGATTCTATTGTAAATCAGTTGTTTTATGCGCAGTTAGAAAAAAGTAAATTAGTCATTGGCAACAATTACAACCATGCAGATATGGATGCCGAAAGAAACCGAATTGCCGCACAAATGCGGGACAGAGGTTTTTTCAATTTTTCGCCCAACATGGTCGGTTTTCAAATAGATACCCTCAAATCCTATATTGCCCCACAAAGCTATGACACAAATGCCAAATACCTGCAAATCAAGCTGAATATTAGCGAAAAGCCTGTTCAATATCATATTGGCGAAGTAAAAGACTCCCTGATTTCTGCCTTTTTTGATGATAGAAAAGAGGATTATTTTGCGCCATTTCGTACCGATACTGTCCCTACTGATGTACGCAAAATGATTCCACCCAACCGTTTAGAAGATACAACCTTACACATAGCCTTCAAAGTGAGCGAAAGTCTTTTGCGAGAAGTAAATTTTGATTTTATTGGACAAAGAATTAAAATTAAAGAAGGGGAACTGTATTCTCGCACAAAAGCACAAGAGACACAGCGTGATTTACAGCTACTTACGATGTTTCAATATGTAAATATGACGTATATCCCCAATGATTCTACCAAAACCATAGACATCAAAATTACCAATAAACTATCTCCTCGTTTTGCGCAAAAGGTAGGGGCAGAACTTTTTACCAATGTAGTAAACGACCAAGCAAACCTCAATTCAGGCTTAAATATTAGTTTGGGCGTAAATGGTTCGCTGCGTAATCGCAATACGTTTTCCCATTCCGAGCAATCAGAAATTGCTCTATCGGGCTTAGTCGGTGTATATAGCCCTCGCACAGGCGCAGATTCGGGGCAAATCAAACTGCTTTATGAGATTCGGGCAAAGGCAAGCCTTGATTTCCCTCGTTTTATCACACCTTCTGCACGCTTCAATCGCCGCAACTATTCCATGTTTAACCCTACTTCTTCTTTGCTTTCTTCGATTCGTTTGGAAAGTAGGCGAGAATATCGGCGTGTTACCGTAGGCGGAAATATTTCTTATCGTTGGAATCATATTCCTTACAAATCTACCATTACAAGTCAGCTTACGCCCTTGGCATTAGACGTTATCAGCGTGCCAGAAAGTTCGCTTGCTTCGGATTTTTTGGAGGTTTTGCAGCGTTCTCCGCAGTTATTACGTGATTTTCAACCTCGATTTAGCTCTCGTTCCTTATATAGTTACACACATTCCGACTATATGAGCAACCGAGCAAAACCTACTTTTTTTGTAAGAGGGGCAATAGAAGAAGCTGGAACGATTCCTTTTATCTTAGATAACTTGCTTGCGCTCACGCCTTTAGATACAACAGACATTGCAGACCAATCACTGTATTTTGACAAGAAAAACCCCATTTTTTATGCAAGGTATTTCAAATTAACAGGGGAAGGAAAGTATTTTATTCCCTTGTGGAAAAATGGCGAAATCGTTTTGCGTAGTATGATAGGGGCAGGCTTGAAATGGAAAAACACCTTAGAATTGCCGATTCAAAACCGTTTTTATTCGGGTGGAACGAACTCTATGCGAGGCTGGCAATCAAATTTGTTGGGGCCTGGACTGATTCCGCAAGATTCTAATCGAATTGTGCCACGAGGCGGCGATTATAGTTTTGAAATGAATGCAGAATTTCGTTTCAAAATGTATTCTTATTTTAATTTGGCACTTTTTACAGACATTGGAAATACTTGGTATGGCTACAACTCACAACTGTTAGCCGTTTATCCTGATGCCATGAAAATGGTGCTAATAAAACCTTCGGGACAAGCTAAACGCTTGGAAAACATCAAATTAGGCTGGGACGTAGGCATAGGTTTACGGGCAGATTTTACCTTCCTTATTTTCCGTATAGATTTTGCCCAACAAATCTATATTCCGCAATACCAAGATTTTTTGTGGAACATCACCTTTGAAAAAGATACCCGTAGGCTATACAATAATGTGAGCATTGGGATAGGTTATCCTTTTTAAGCACAAAACCTGCAAGAAAATAAGCATATTTTACTACTTTTTTGCTATCTTTGCACAAAGATATTATTAATATGGCATATAGTCAATTTACTTATAAACGAGTTCATGTAGAATTGGGCATACAAGAAGATAACGCACTGTTATTTCCCAATGCTATTACGATACCGCCTACAGCCTGGCTCATAGAAACCTTGAAAAAGGTGCAAACGGTCGCCTTATTTAGTGAAAAATCCCGTTCCGAAGGCATTGTATTTCCCATTTTAACAGAAGTAAGGGAAAGAAATCAACAAAAAATTGCCCTATATTCTGGTGCAATCATCAATGCCGATACGGAAAAAGGGTTAAATGGCGAATGTGATTTTATTTTGAGCAAAGGAAAACAGCGTTTCTCGGTAGATAGCCCTTTATTTTGTATGATTGAAGCCGAAGATAACGACATAGAAAAAAACATACCACAGTGTATTGCACAAATGGAAGGCGCACGTATTTTTAACCAAAATGAAGGAAATGCCATTGATACGATTTTTGGTTGTGTAACAACGGGTACAGAATGGCAGTTTTTGAAATTAGAGAATCATGTTTGTTGGATAGATACAGAACGCTTTTATATCAAACAGCCTGAACAGTTACTTGGCATTTTTCAGGCTATTGTAGATTTTTATTGGGGCTAAATGCGTGCGAATGTCAATGCAAAAATCTGTGCTGTAAAAATACGCTATTTTTCACTATCTTTGCCCCAAAATAGACATACATACACATGACATATCCCATCATTACGCTCAAAAAAGGCAAAGATAGAGCAGTAACCCTTCGCCATCCTTGGCTTTTTTCGGGGGCGATAGAAAAGGCAGACAAGGCACAAGAAGGCGATGTTGTGCAGATTAGAAATATAGAAGGCAAGATTTTGGCGCATGGACATTATGCGCCACAGAGCCAAATTCGGGTCAAAATGTTTGACTTTTTGCCCGAAAACTTAGTGCTAAGTAACGATTATTGGCAGGCAAAATTGCAAGCTGCATGGACATTGCGCAAGCAAACTATTGATAGACAACATACTACGGGTTTTCGTCTTATTCATGCCGAAGGTGATGAATTGCCGGGCATTGTGGTGGATATTTATGCAGATGTGGCAAGTGTGCAGTTACGGACGGCAGGTATGGAGCGTTTGAGCGAAGTGTTATGCGATTTTTTGACAAAAGAAATCGGTTGCCAACATGTTTTTCTCAAAAAAGAGGACAAAGAAGAAGGAAGATGGCTAATAGGGGAAAAAGCGCAAACGGAATTTTTAGAAAATGGGCTACGTTTTGCGGTTGATGTGGTACAAGGACAAAAAACGGGCTTTTTCCTTGACCAAAGAAATAACCGAGCCATGGTAGGCAATTTTGCCAAAGGAAAAACGGTCTTAAATGCTTTTTCCTATACGGGTGGTTTTTCTGCGTATGCACTTGCGGGCGGCGCAAAAGAGGTCGTTTCTTTAGATATTTCCAAATCGGCGGTAGAAATGAGCGACAAAAATGTGAAACTCAATTTTCCCGAAACGACCTTGCACAAGCCTGTGGCAGAAGATTGTTTTCGCTATTTGAAAGAAATGCCCAAAGATGCCTTTGATTGCATCATTTTGGACCCGCCAGCGTTTAGCAAGAGCCTCGCAACCGTCAAAAATGCCACAAGAGGCTATAAAGAAATCAATCTCAAAGCTATACAAAAAATAAAAACCGATGGTTTGCTGTTTACTTTTTCTTGTTCGCAGCATATTTCTACCGATTTGTTTCAAAAAATCATCTTTGGTGCTGCGGCAGATGCACAACGAGAAGTCAAGATTTTGGCACATCTCTCACAAGGCACAGACCACCCGATTAGCATTTATCACCCCGAAGGCGACTATTTGAAGGGTTTGATGTTGTGGGTTGGGAAATAAATAGCTTGAAAACGGTTTAATTTTAAGGCTTAATTTTCGCCGTTGTTGGTGTTTTAGTCGAAAGACGACACCAACAACGGCAAAGGAGAAATCAAAGATGCGTAAATTGCAGGGGTGGCATCGTGGTTCAACTCTGCTCACCAACCTCCCTGCAAAGACCAAAGCCCCTCAACATATTTTTAATACAAATCAACTTAACAACTTGTATCTTTACCAGCATTGCTTACTGCTTCGTATAAACTGCCGAGCAAGTTTGCGTGTTGTTACCGTCTATATTTACACTATAATTAAGGGTAAATGTATTGTTTGAAAAGGCAGCCGATGTAGGGTTGATGATAAAAGCCTGTAAATTGAAGGAAATCGTTTGTGTAGGGATAACAATATCATTGCCCGCAATAAGTGCCGTAACCTGTATAGCCCCAAAGTTGCTTGCATAGTTTCCGTAATTACTGATTGTTACTCTACTGTAATTATTTTTTGTAATGTTTACAAGATAGTTGTAAGTACCTGAGGGACAATTCTCTACTACCTTCCAAGTCCCAACAAATTTGTCGGAATTGGCAATCGTGCAAAGTCCATTTGCATCTTGCTCGTAGCCTGTGTTGCAGGTGCATGAAGCATCTACAGGATTGCAAGTGCCATTAACACAATCTTTGTTGTAACATACATCTACTATGCTACATTTTCCCGCAGTATCTTTCAACCAACCATCATTGCAGGCACAATCGCCATTGTCTTTGTTGCAAATGCCATTGCCACAATCAAGGTCTTTGCAGGGATTTGAGCAAGAAAATCCTAACAGCAAAGCAAATAACAAAAAGAGCGTTTGAAAAGTGTTTGTTTTCATAGAAAAAAAATTAAAATGTTTTGGTGTTACTGTTTATCACAACAAATATAAGAAAAAAAAATTTAGGAATGAAAAATAAATAAACGGATAATCTATCTAAAAATTCACGCAAAGTCGCAAAGATATAAAGGCACAAAGAAAAACAAGATATCCATACTTTACTTTACGGCTTTGCTCCTTTTTTCTTTGCGAGAAGATTGGATAGTTATTTATTTTTTATTCCTTAGTGTTGATTTAT
>JAAFHL010000284.1:6034-6504 GCA_013298365.1 Bacteroidota bacterium
TAATAACAAAGTAAAGGCAAATAACACAAAGAATACTTTGAAATAATTTGTTTTCATTGTAAAAAAATTAAAATGTATAAATAATAAGTTGTCAATGCAAATATAATAAAAAATATTTATTCAATAAATATTTATTGATTTATCCAAAAATAAAGCCATTCTATTTGAATAAAAACAAAAAACAATAATAGAAAAGCAACTATGACTTTTATCAGAAAAGAAGTTTTTGCCCAAGAAAAATGTTTATTTTCCCAAAAAATACCTGCCCCTATTGCGGCAATTGGCAAGATAGAAAAATGATAGGTAGGGTGCGAAAAACTGAAAAAATAGGGAAGCGAAATCAGGAAAATAGTCGAAAGTTGAAAGTTGAGCATAGAAAGCGATTGTTTTGACAGCAAAAATGACAGGATAAAAAGCCCCATCAATAGCATATAAAAAATGCCATCTATGGCAATGACAGCAAAAGCGAG
>JAAFHL010000285.1 GCA_013298365.1 Bacteroidota bacterium
AAGTGAAGTATTATTAAAAAAAATATTCGTAACGTCTAATTTGCCTGTAATCCTTAGTGCAATATTATCAAATTATCTTTGAAATTTATTATATGTCATTAAATACGACATAATAATGTAGTTTTTTGTAAGCAAAAATTTAAGTAACAGGGGACAAATAAAGGTTAACATTACGGTTTTCATAAATAGGCTTGTGCTGCATAACTTTCGTGGTGTAGCAGCGAAAAATAACTACAAAGCAATCCTAAAAAACATGTACAAATATAATACCTTATAGACTCAAAATAATTGTATATATTTGTGGCAGGGTTGTCATATAAAAATTGTATTGGTGCTTGTTGAGTGTAGTTGAAATGCCATGTATTCGGCAAGCCTATTGCATCACTCCGTTTAATGATTAATATTTAAGGGAATAGCAATGTATCCATTTTTAGGCGAAAGCGATGATATTTACCATAAAGTTATACCTGTTTTAACATAAAATAATTATGAAGCATTATATCGTTTTTTTTATGCTTATTTTCATTATTACAAACCATATTTCGGCACAAATACCTAATATAAAATTAGTTACAACTCAAAATAAAAACATCAATTTAACAGAATTAATAGGTCGAAATTCATTAAATGTGCTTATGTTTTATTCTCCAGAGTGTCCTATTTGCCAAAGAAATACGCTAAATATTCGGCAATTATCGGCAAAATATACAGCAAATAAGGTGAATTTTGTGCTTATTTATCCAGCTTCTTTTGATAAGCGAAAAATACTGAAACGTTTTCAGAAAAAGTATCAAATGACTTCGATAACAGGCATTTTAGATAAGGAAAATCAACTTGTAAATTTGCTAAATGCACAAATTACGCCTGAATATTTTTTGTTAAACACTCAAGGTAAAACTTTATATTCGGGTGCGCTTGACAATGCTTTTGTGGAAATTGGCAAAAAAAGAACGGTGGTTACGCAGTTTTATTTAGATGATGCTATTCAACAAAGTATTGATAATAAAGAAATTGTGATTAAAAAAACAGAAGCTGTTGGATGTTTTATTCGTAAATGAAATGAAAAAATTACAGATATTGCTGATAGTTTTTTTTTGTTTAACCCATGTTTGTGGGCAGCAAATTACTTTTGCCAAAGAAATCGCACCTATTATCTTTAAAAATTGTACGCCTTGCCACCGTAAGGGGGAAGTAGCTCCTTTTCCGTTAGAAAATTATGAACAAGTAAAAGAAAAAATTCAACTGATTCAATACGTAATTCAAAAAGGCATTATGCCTCCTTGGAAAGCGGACACAGCGTATATACACTTTCGTGGTGAACGGGTTTTATCTAAACAAGCGGTAAATGACCTAAACAAATGGGCAAGTAGCGGAATGTTAAAAGGTGAGACAGTCAAATATGTCCCTCCTGCAAACAAATATAATTTGGGAAAACCCGATTTAGTTATCAAACTATCAAAACCTATTCACCTTCAAGCTAATAATAAAGATAGGTTTGTAACTTATATAGAAGCCATTGATTTAGGGAAATTCAGATATTTGAAAGCAATAGCAATAGTCCCTCAAAATAAAAAGGTGTTACATCATTGTCGTGTAGATTTTGAAGCAGAAAGCATACATTTGGCAAAAACAGACGCAGATGGATTTGTAGAAACCCATAAATTAGAGGGTCTTTCAATTCCAACCTATCCTTTTGTAGGCGATTATGTACCTGGAATTGCCCCTTATATTTATCCTGATAAAAAGGGATATTGGCTTCCTCAAAAGGTGAATATTATGGTAAACTTGCATTATTCACCCGTTTCCATTCCCGAAACAGACCAATCTGAAGTTCATTTATATTTTCACCGAGATACTACAGATATAAAAAAGGTTGTTAATTTTTGTGTTGTATTGGGGAATGAAGATGTGATGAAGAAGAAACTGCTTATTTCTGCAAATACAATAGATTGCTTTGAGTTAAAATCGAAGAAAATGACCTCCGATGTGAGTATCTTTGCCATTCAACCACATATGCACTTAATTGGGAAAAAAATGAAAATATATGCACTTTCGGAGTCAGAAAAAGATACAATTCCCTTATGTAAAGTATCGGATTGGGATTTTAACTGGCAAGAAAATTATTATTTTCAAACGCCTGTTATTATTCCCAAAGGTTATCGCTTTTGTGCAGAAGCCTGCTATGATAATACAAATAATAATCCGCTAAACCCCTTTATTCCTCCACAAGATATTTTTTTTAATGGAGATATGAAAACAACAAATGAAATGTTAGAGTTCTATATTCAATTAACAGAAAATCAATAAGATAGAAATGATATGAAATATTTAATATTGATGCTTTTGGGGTTCAATTTATCTTATTTATTTGCACAAGAAGTTCGCTTTTCATCGGACATTGCGCCTATAATTTATACAAAATGTAGTTATTGCCATCAAAAAAATGGCGCAGCACCTTTCGCATTGACAAATTATGCGGAAATAGCACAAAATGTAATGACGATTTTGTATGCAGTTAGCCATGATTTTATGCCTCCTTGGAAGGCAAATGATGGACATAAATACCTTAATTACAGAGGAATATCTGATGAGGAATTGACTAAAATAAAGACTTGGGTAAAAGAAGGATATAAAAATGATAAGACTTCTTGGGTGTATAAACCCGAAAAGCATAAAAGTTTTGATGAAAATGAAAAGCCTGATTTAATTTTAAAAATGAATGAGGCATATACCTTAAGAACAGATGGAACGGAGGATTTCGTATCTTTTATTTTTCACCCCAAAATAAATAGCCCTAAACTCATTCGCAAAATTATGATAAAACCTGGCAATAAAAAAGCAGTTCATCATGCTCGTTTGGAATTAGATGAAATAGGCATATTTGATAAAATAGCAAACGGGAAAGACTTTTTTTATACCCATACGATTCTTGATTCAATGGTCACAACCACCTCAAAAATAGCGTTTTATGTACCAGGGCTTAACTATTTAAAATTCCCTAAAAATACGGGAATCTTACTAAACCCGAATACAACACTTGCGTTACATTTGCATTACGCACCCATGTATAGTGAAGCAAAAGACCAATCAGAAATATGGTTTTATTTTGACAAGCAAAATGATAGCACCCGAAAAATAACTTGTGAGGCAAAAACAATGATGGATAATAAAGTGAAAATACCTCCAAATTTAATTACTCAACTCACTTATAATTGCACCCGTTTTGAGGATAGTGTTACGATTTTGGCGGTTGAGCCGCATATGCACTTAATCGGCAAATCTTTTTCTGCATGGTTAATTTATCCTAATCAGACAGATAGCCTTGAATTAATAACCATTCCTCAATGGGATTTTAATTGGCAGGAATTTTATTTTTTCAAGAAAGCGGTTATTGCGCCGAAAGGGAGCTTTATTCGGCTTAATGCCCTTTATGACAATACGAGTAATAACCCTAAAAATCCATTTTACCCTCCTCAAGAAGTAAATTTTGGTGCAATGAACACCACAAATGAAATGCTGGGTTTATTGGTTCAGTTCTTAATATATCAAAAAGGAGATGAAAAAATAGATTTTAGCCAGAAATATTGAGAAATGGCATCAAACCTATTATAGATTTGATGCCATTTTCTTATCATAAAAACCCCCTTTTATTCACTTAATCTTTTCAAATTCTCGCTGGCAATCACAAAATCAGGAACAACTTTTAAGGCTTGTTTAAATGCCACTTCAGCCTCCGATTTTCGCCCTAATTCTTTCAAGACTACTCCTTTAAGATTATTTAAAGCTGCTTCTATGACAACATCTTGCGTTTTGCCTTCTCCTAAATCAAAAGTAACAAAAGTATTTCGCAGGTCTTTGTTCGTCAGAAGCGTTTGTGTATGTTCCAAACATTCTTTCTGTCTTCCCAAAAAATACTCCGCATTTGCCGCCAAATAGCCATAATAAGAATCATTTGTCAAAAGATATAATTTATCATACCCAATTAGTGCTTCTGTATTTTTGTCTAATAACTCTGAAGATTTTGCATAAAAATCTAAGAATTTAGCACTCATTCTATATTTATCTATGTACTTTTTAGACAATAAATAGACTGATTCATAGTTTCGTTGCTCAAAGTAAAGCCCCAATAGTTTAAATACGTCTGATGTATCATCGGGCGCAATTGCCACAATTTGTATCATAGAAAAGATGGCGGATTCCGCATCTTTAATATTAATTGCCAAGGCATAGCCCAAACGCAAACGCTCTATTGCTTTGACATCTTCCTTGCTTAATTCTTTTTTAGTTTGTGCAAAGGAAATAATTGAAGCAGACAAAAGCAAAGAAAAAAGACACACTTTTATTTTAACTATTCCCATACATTACAATTTCATAATATAAGCCAACTTGTAAAATGCGGGTCTAATATCAATGGCAGCACCACTTCCCGTAGCAGATGTGGTGAATGTATGCGTATGTGTACCAGATGCCGAAATACTGTGATTGTGACTTGAACCCGCTCCTGATGTACCACTGAATGTGTGGGTATGTGAAGAACCAGCTGCAGTATTTCCAGATAATGTGTGGGTATGTGCACCCTGGGAATCAGTCGTATATGAAAGTGGTCCAGCGTTCCCTCCTTTCTGCCCCCAAAAAGAGTTATAAACATTTCCTGAAAATGCTGTTGCAATATTAGTAGTTACGGTATGTGTATGCGCTCCTGCAGAGCTTTCCGCAAGCGTTCCCACACCATGTGTATGTGCTGCCTCTGCTGCTACCCCATAACTTCCTGCTCCATGTGTATGCGCTGCTTCGCTTCCTGTAACAGTGCCATGATTATGATCACCATCAGCACTAGTTGTACCTGTGTGCGTGTGCGAAGGCAATTGAGCCGTAGTTAAAGTAAGATTATGACTTCCTCCTGTTACATTAATATCTGTAGCTGTATAAGCACTTAAAGCAACACTTAGGATAAATCTATCTAATAAATTAGGCGTGCCTGAAGCCCCATCACATAATGCCCACCCGATAGGAATAGCAGCTTTTGTACCACTCCACATAATAATCGCACCAGAAGGGACAGCCGCATCAGTAAGAATAATATCTCCACTTGCATTTACCGAAAGTGCTTTTCCATTGCTTGAGCTAGTAGTCGAAGCACTTGTCATCTGTGTGAAACGAAGTCCCGAGGCATTAGTTGTACCAGAATTTACTTCTAATTTATTGTTCGGGGAAGTAGTATTTACCCCCACATTTCCATTTGAATTTTGTACAAACATACGAGAAGATCCTGTTGCACCCCAATCGCCACTTGCTGTAACACCTGTGCGAAAGTCAATATCTCTTTCTCCACCAACAACCATACCTGTATTTGTCGTGGCAAGCCCACCTGTATTAAAACCATTTTTTTCTAAAATAAAATGCGCATTAACACCAAACTTACGTGCATGAAGTGCCGCATTCGGATTAAAGAAACCACCACTTGAAGCAAAATCTCCAATAATCGCACCGCCACGTACATCAAACTTAGCCTGAGTGCCAGTTGCGCCCGCAATACCAATCCCTACATTTCCATTATCTTCTACGTGGAAAGTAGTAGTACCATTATCTTGTACTTGGAAATCGCCTGTACTATTAAGGTTAATAAAAGTTCCAGCAGTACCATTATTGTCAATGGTCATAGAATTATTTCCTTGTGTAATTGTCGTAGTTTGAATCAAAGTTCCCCCTAATTGCACATTATCACCACTTAAAGATAAACCATTGTTTACATTCAAATCCACATCTGGATAAGCAATCGTAAGACCGTCATTTGCATCTGTATCTGTTCCCAAAATAGCACTTGTATTTACCCATGTAGGGGCTGCTGCACCATTAGACTGCAAAAGTTGTCCACTTGTTCCCGCAGCAGTAAAGGCATAAGCCGTTCCTGTACCATACGCAACTGCTCCATTTGTAGGGCTTGCTGTTCCATTTGTTCCTCCATTTGAAATGGGTAGCACACCCGAAACGCCCGTTGTAAGGCTAATACTCGGAATATCAGCCGCAACTAATGCCCTGAAAGAAGGAACATTTGACGCACCTGTTGTTGGTCCTGCAAAAACAGTATTTGCATTCTGATTGTTTAGTGTACCCGTTAAAGTACCTGTCGTTGTAACAGGAGAGTTTGTTACCGTAAAGATGGAAGGCAAAGATAGTCCAACCGAAGAAACAGAACCAAAAGTCGGTGTTATGGGAGTCCAAGCAGAACCGCTGTATTGAAGAATTTGTCCATTTGTGGGAGCAGTAGCAGATACTGCCACGCCTTGTAAGCCATCAACCGTTGGATTGGGATATGTACCACTCAAATCGCCACCTGCTGTTCCACTTGGCGCAACACCTGTAATGACTACGTTATTTCCCCCTGAAATAGCAAGGGTAGAGGTCGCAGGAGTGTAGGTTAGATTTTGAATTTCATTGGTTACACTGCCATCAACCTCTGTAAAAGTATTAGCAACCACATAAGG
>JAAFHL010000286.1:0-2704 GCA_013298365.1 Bacteroidota bacterium
TTTTTCTCAAAATCCACAAACCATACCAAACGACTTGAGCCTTCGGCTGTGGCAGGTTTTATACTTGCGTAACTATTGAGTAGGACATTGAGGGCTAACTGCCAATCTTCTACGGCTTCGAGCGTATCACTAAGGCTTTGAATCCCCGTTTGCTTGCTAATGCGTTGCGCATTTGCTCGCATAATGTCCGAACTTAGGCTATCTATGCTTGCGAGAACGTGGCTCAACTCCAATTCCCAATATTTATAGCCGTTTTTGGCAGCTTTGGAACAAAACTCTTGATAGGTTTTGACATCAAGCATAGAGGCTTTTATCCAAACCGTAGCGATGCCATGCCATACAAAGTCGCTCAATGTTTTGGGTGGGTGTAGTTTTAGGTAGTTTTCCGCATCATTTTTTCTGTTTTGACTCAAAGCTCTTGCGGCATCTAATTTTTGGTAGAAAATTAAATAGGGATTTTCCTTCAAGGCAAAATCTAATTGCTGCGAAAACATATTTTGATGCTCGACACTTTTGCTTTTGAGGAGGGCATACAGGAAAAAATCGCCAACAAAACCCATAGGATAGCCTTTTTTCTTGCCCGTGGTTTTGCGCCAAATTTTGGTTGCCAAAAGGTAATATTGAATGCTTGTTTCTACTTCACCTTGCAAGAGTTTTATCCAACCTAAGAGTAAGGCTTGTTCTTCGTCAGGTGCTTTTCCCGCATAATATCTACCTTCGACCAAATCGCCTCGCATAATATAGTAAATTGCCAAAACGGTTTCAATCAAGCCTATGCCCTCTTTTGGCACTTTTTTATAGTTTTTTATATAGGCAATCACAATGTCAGGAATGGAATTGCCATGTTTTACCCCTTCTAAAATAATGGCTTGAAATACATTTGAGGCAAACTCTGGGGCGTAAGTATCAAAACGTTGTCCATCAAAAGGCGATAAAAACAATACATGTAAAGACAGCTCTCGAGCCGCTTCTAAGGGGAAAAACTTGTGGGCAATGTTGTAATAACTCCAAAACATTTCGTATAACTCTGCTATCAAGACAAGCTGCACATCTCTTTTAGACATCTCAAAACTGGCAGGCTCATACGAATATGCATACGCATAGCCGCTTTTTTGATTGGGGTAATCTTGCAATATTTTACGTACCAAATTAGGCGTTTCAGCAGTTTTTCTTTTTGGGGAGAGAAAAAAGCGTTTTATCTCTTCATGGCATTTATATTGCCCCATGTTATTAGATTCAACAATAATATACTTCTGCTTTGTTAATTGCTCTCGGGTTTCTCTGATATTGACATTCGTCCACAATGAAAGAGGCGAAAATTTATATCCATACTTATTCATAAAGTCTTGGTGCCTGGATTGAACCGTAGAACCTATGAAGGCTAAAGTATGTAGAAAGTTTTTTTCGTGGAGTGAAAGTGTCGGATAAACTGTATCAAAGTCTAAAATTGCCATTTTTTATGGTTCAAAAAATACAAAGTGATTGAAAATAAAGCGCAAAGGTACAAAGAAAATATATATATGATTGGAAATTTTTGAAGTCTTTGACTTCTTTTGTTAATGAATTGTAGCGGTTTTGAGGGCATTTCTATTTCAGTGAAACAATTTCTACATCAAGCCCCCAAATATTACATATATACCTTTGAGGCTTTATTCCTTTTGGTTTATTTTTATACAAATACCTTTTTTATACACATTGTTTCTGAACTGTACACTCGGAATTTTTTTCCCAAAAAGAAATAAAAAATAACAAGGGACATGAGATATCTTTCTCATGCTGTTTGTTTTTATATGCTGTTTTTGTGTAAATTATCAATTATAAATCATTATATAAGTGTAATATCCATGAATATAAGTACTTGTGGCATATCTTTTGAGAGAACATAGGTATAGGACATGTATATACGCAAAATATAACTTTCGTATTTGTTTTTAGATAAATGTTTCTTCTAAAAAACATACTTCAACCAACGATTTCTATCATGAGACTAATAACAACCTTCATCATTATACTTTGTCTTGCGCATACTTCTTCACAAGCGGCTCGCATATATGTAACAGTGGGTGGTAGCGGAACAAAAACAGGCAATAGCTGGGCAAATGCTCGTCAAGGCGAATTTACATTGAATGCTATCATTGCAAGTGCAGTTGTGAACGATTCTTTTTTTATTGCAGAAGGAAAATACCTTCCTACTGCAATATCAACAAGTGTAACTACTGCCATTAATCTCAAAACAGGGGTTAGCTTGTTTGGGGGCTTTCCACAACCTGGCGGAAGCCTTTTGAATCCTACTTGGAATCATAGAAATCCCAAAATATATTTTACCATCTTGTCAGGAGACATTGATGACAACGACTGGGATAGCGATAATACGCCCTACACACAGATTGCAGATGAGATAGTGGGTTCAAATAGCAATAATGTGCTTATTGTTCCCGCAGGTGCGTCAAATGTAGTAGTAGATGGTTTGATTATTTCAGGAGGTGATGCAAAAAATGGTGGTGGCGGTGGAATATATACCGATTATAATGCTGTATTTACTTTGAGAGATTGCCGTATTATTGGCAATAAAGCCACACAAGGAGGTGGAATCTTCAACTATACAGGTGGCACAAATTCACAAGTATTGGCTTGCGTTTTTGAGGGAAATATAGCAAATGATGGTGCTGCTGCTTACAATCATTCAAGTGTAAAAACAGCTTTT
>JAAFHL010000286.1:2714-6482 GCA_013298365.1 Bacteroidota bacterium
AACGTGTGTTTTTTCAGAAAATGTTGCTTACAGCAATGGTGGTGCTATTTTCAATAATTTTTCATCACCTGTTGTTGTCAATAATTGTGTTATCAACAACAATACTGCTTCACAAGGAGGAGGGATTTACAATAATGTTTCGGCAATACATATCATTAATGATGTATTTGTAAGAAATAATGCCACAAATGGGGCAGCTATATACAATACGGCATCTTCTTCTACCCTGATTGTAAATACAACAATTGCAGGCAATTATGCAAATTCACTTGGTGGTGGTATTCTGAACACTGGTGCTTGTATGCCCAAAATCAAAAACAGCATTATTTCTGGAAATACCCCTACCGATATGTCAAATGTTGGGATTGCTACTGCAAAGCCTGAAAATTGTATTATTACGGTCTATAATGGTAGCAGCTGTCCAACTTGCCCTGGTAACTCTGGACGGGAAGACCCTCAGTTTGTTAATATTAATGACCCTGATGGTGCAGATGATATTTGGATGACAGCCGATGATGGTTTGCGCATCAAACCTGGCTCATTAGCCATTAATGCGGGAGTTAATAGCAGCATTCCTTCTTATATCACCGTTGATTTAAAAAATGCACAACGTGTGAAAGAAAGTATGGTGGATTTGGGGGCTTATGAGATGCTAACATTTGAAGGTGCTGGTTATATTTCTACCGCAAATACGGCAAATCAGGCTATCTTTGCCAATGAGGAGTGTGTTGATGCAGCGGGGTGGACACATTATTATGACACACTTAGCAAAAAAATATTACTTTCTATCTACAAAAATGGCTATGATATAGGGCGTTTGAATGATGGCATTTTTAATGTTTCGATTAATACTACCCAAAACTATGGTACTGGAAGCGGAACGCCTATTGACGCACCATATTCAGAAGATGGTGATTTTGTGGCAATGAATCGTTGGTGGAATGTAACGCCTAACCCTCAATTACCAAGTGGTAATTCAGGTGTGAAAATTCGTACTTATTTTACCGATCAAGATTCTGTTGATGTAAATGGCTCTATACCTGGTGAAGCGAATGACATTGTAATCAAACAGTTACATTTTTACAAAATTAATGATTTTAGTACAAGTCTCAACCCTGATGGTAATATCAATACATATGACGCACATGCAGGCATTTATATGGCAGAATCCTATAATATGCCTGGCTATTGGGAATATTCTTATGCTGAAAATTCTTCTACCGATACTTGGAGCTTAGGTAAATTTAATAATGTGAAATATGCTGAGTATGAAGTAGCGAGGTTTTCTGGTGGTGGCGGTGGATTTTCGGGTTCAAATGGGCAAGTTTTCCCTGTAGAACTTTTGTCTTTTGAAGTAACAGAAAGAAATGGCGCAAACAGAGCTGTGTGGATAACCACAAAAGAAGAAAATACGCAACAATTCAATGTAGAAAGAAGTACTGATGGTCATGCGTATGAATTGCTTGGAACAGTACTCGCAGCAGGTAATTCTGATGAGAAAAAAACCTACGACTTTACGGATTTTAATGCACCTTCGGGTAACAATTATTATCGCTTGCGCATGATTGACAATGATGGACAGTTTACGTATTCGAATATTGTTACTGTAGGCAGCGTAAACAATTCATTTACGGTCTATCCTAATCCCGCAACGGAGCGAGTGTTTTTGGATGGAGAAATTTTGAGAAATGGCGCTATTGCTGTTATGGATATTACAGGTAAAATTGTTTATGAGGCAGATTTTGATAATTCACCAGTTGCTAATATAGTGGTAAGTCAATGGAATAAAGGACTCTATATTGTGAAATTATATGATGAAGCACATGTCCTTTCTGGTACCAAAAAATTGATTGTGCAATAAAAGAGGATAGCTATTAACTAATTTAGGGTTCGGAACTTTCGAAAGTTTCGAACCCTAAATTAGTTTGCAGTAACTATTTTTAGGAGAAAACGATGTTTCATTGTCGCTATTTTACCTTTACAATAATCATTTTTTTATGGCGAGCTTCTTTAAATTGCTCTCCCCCAAGCAATATTTCTTGCTTTGGAGTAAGGCAAATGGCTTTTATGGCTTCTTGTAAATTTGCCTCACCATATGTATTTGACCAATCTTTTTCACCATTTTTGCCTATTTTCATCAACCACATGTCGCCCCAGCCCCACTCATTTCTATTAGAAAAAGTACTTCCCCCCAACAAAAAACCGTCTTTTACTTCGATTGCTGTATAAAAAATGTCTTTGCGAGTGCCGCCATATTTTTGCTTCCAGAGTAGTCTGCCCTTAGCATTAAATTTCATAACAATGGCATCTTCATTTCCTTTTCCTATATCTTCCGTTCCCAATACAATGACGCTTCCATCTTTTAAGGCTAAGACAAAATTTGCTTGACTTTCATTTACCTCAGTATCACTTTTATCCCAAAAAACAAAGCCATCTTGCGAACAGGTTATTACCCGATATTTTTTCTTTTTTTCGGGCGTTGTAACGTATGATGTGATAACATAACCATTTTTAACATTGACTACACAAGTCGCCACATCATCTTCTTTTCCTCCAAAGGTTTTTTCCCAAATCATATTGCCTTGTGCATCGGTTTTTACCACCCAAATATCCGATTTGCCTTGCCCACGAGAACGAATGTTGCCTACAATCAAAAAGCCGCCATCGGGTGAGTTTGTCAGATAAGTTCCCTCATCTAACACGTCAAAAACGTCCCATTTCTTATTGACAATCACACGTTTATCTTTGTCTAAACGCAACAACCAAATGCTTCCTTCTATTCTGCCTTCTTCTTCATTATGAAATTGAGAAGTGCCTACAAAAGCAACCCCGCCATCGGCAAGTTTTACCATTGCACGCATTTCCTCTTGCTGTCCTTTGGCAAAGGTTTCTACGCCCGTTTCTTTCCCATTTTCATCTGTTTGTAGCAAAATAGCATCACTTCTTTCTTGTGAAGAATTGACAACACCACCCCAAAAATATTGATTTTCAGTCATTTCAAAACCTCCCCTAATTTCTGCATTATTATGATTGGGATATGTATGCGTAGCAATCAGTTGTGGTTGCGCCTGAAGATATAAGCCCGTAAAAAACATCAAAAATACGATTATAAATTGCTTTGTATTTGTCATTAAATTTATGTTAAGAGAAAAAAATAGTTTCTGCAAAATAAATGATTTTAGGGGAATTTAACTACCTAAAAATAAAACTTCCAAATATCGCTAATTTTTATGGTTCTATGACATTTTTTGTGGTTTTGCGTTTTGGTAGGGACAGGGCAATGCTGTCCCTACCAAAACGAGGCATTTTAGATGCCTTCCACAAAAAATGTCAAAGAACCATTTTTATCGAAAAGAAACTGCGTTTTTTTTCATTTGCCTACAAATATGTGTCGTTTATCACATATCTAATGCCAAATATTAAACCTTAAAGGAAAAAAAGACTCTTTTGAAAATATAAGCATATTTTTCAATTTCAACTATATAGCAACTATATAAGGATATTGACGTTATGGTTTAAGTTAATCTAATCTATGATTTATCGTTTTTTATGAAAAAACAATTATACACGATTTATTTTGTACTGCTGCTCTTGTTGTTGGGAAATATACAATCAGTATCTGCAACCCATATGATGGGTGCAGACATCTTTTATACATGGATAAGCGGCACAACGTATAATGTTACTGTCTCTTTTTATCGAGATTGTGCAGGTAGCCAAGCTCCCAATAACATTCAAATTGTAGTAAAATCGGCTTCTTGCAATTTT
>JAAFHL010000288.1 GCA_013298365.1 Bacteroidota bacterium
TTAGGCGTAAAAGCACTCGGCACAAACATGTTGGCGTTTACCAAAGAAAGCGACTTGCTAATGGTATCTGTGCAACCTTTATGGCTTTCAGCAACCAATGTTACCGTAAAATCACCAGCAAATGGGAAATTGTGTTCTGGATTTTCGGCATAATCCAACGCTTCCTCCATACCAAAATCCCATGTGTAAGTAGTCGCAAATTGGCTTGCATTTGTAAAAGTAATAGGAATAGGCGCAAATTGTGTAAACTGCGAAAAAGTAAAATCTGCCACAGGATTTTTCCATACTTCTACCCAAAAGGAATCTATTTTCCCTGCACAAGCACCATTTGAAGCCTGACAGGTAAACCAAGTAGAAACCGCAGACGAAACGGTAATAGAAGCGGTAGTTGCGCCTGTATTCCAAAGATAAGTACTTCCTTCATTTACAGAAAGGGTTACACTTTTGCCCTCACACATTCCATTATAACCCACAATTTGCGCATTAGGCACTTCGGTTACGGTAATTGTAACAAAACCTGTGTCAGCACAAGCATATTCGGTTGTGCCAATGACTCGATAAGTAACTGTTTGCAAAGGCGAAGCCGAAGGAGTAGCGATTCCCGCATTAGAAAGCCCTGTTACAGGCGACCAAGCATAATTTAGCGCACCTGACGCAAACAAGGGCGTAGATTGATATTGACAAATAGCAGCATCTGTGCCATAACTAATTACAGGAACGCTTCTTACCGATAATTGCATCAAATCTTGGTCAGAACAACCCCACTGATTGTAAGCTGTAACAACGTAAGAAGTAACAGAACCAGGCGAGGCTTTTGGATTGGAAATGAAGGCATTACTTAATCCTGTTGCAGGTAACCATTCATAAGTATCTCCTCCATATGCTTGTAATTGTATAGAATCTCCCGCACAGATTTCTCTGTCATTTCCTGCATTTGCCACAGGTCTTTGACGAACCGTAACGGTTACGGTATCATACGAATAACAGCCCAAAGCATCTATCGTTTGCACATAATAAGTCGTAGTAGCAGTCGGATTTGAAATAGGGGCAGGAGAGGTAGGATTGTCTATACCGATACCTGGACTCCATGCAAATTGCGCTCCCCCGTTTGTACTAAGAATAATCGTTGTACCAAAACAAATATTGGTATCAGGCAAGGTTTGCACTCGAAATGGGTCAATTGTTACATTTATTTGATTAGTGGCTTTACATTCTAAAGAATCTTTGACAATAATCAGGGTTGTTGTATTATTCAATGGCGTAAATACAGGATTGTTGATGGAAATATTGTCAAATGTTCCACTTGGGCTACTCCACGCATACAATACAACAGGATGACTAGGTATTGCTAACAAAGGAAGTGATTTCCCGTTACATAAAACGGTATCATTATTGACAATATCCACACTCAAAAAATGGTCACTTAGTATCACATTTCGAGAATCGTAATTGCGGCAACCTGTAATAGTATCTACTACCATAATCGTAAAATCGCCTGTTGCCCAAGGTCTCCCCCACGTATTTGGCGAAAAAGGATTGTCTGTAAATTCACCAGGAATCCAAGTATATGTTACAGAAGGAATAGAAACCGCAGACAACCATACCGAATCCCTACACAACATCACAGTATCTATCCCTGCATTTACAATTGGAATGGGTTTTGAGGTAACCTGTATGCTCTTATTAATCACACAGCCAAAAGAATCTACAACAATCAAATTAATAATGGTATCATTTAGCAATACAATCGAAGCATTTGCTTGGGTAGAATCGGCAGGGTTAGTCAAAGCGATGCCAGGCTGCCATAAATAAGAAAGCCCACCTGCGGCATATAATTTCAGGGTATCATTGGTACAAAGAGAAGTATCACTAATAGAAGTTACCTTATTGGACAAAACGGTAACCAATCTATCCCCAAAAGAATGACAACCATTCAAATCGGTTACCATTACCGTATAAAGCGTAGTAGTATCAGGCGTTGCTGTAGGACTTTGGATATTACTTGCATTTAAGCCTGTGCTTGGAAACCAACTATAAGCATTGACCAAGCCTGCAACCTGTGCAAAAAGTTGTACAGAAGTTGCACCTTCGCAAAACGAGGTGTCTATTCCTGCATTTACCGCGGGAGGAATATTGACAAAAATCCTAACGGTATCATTGGTTACATTGCCATTTGCATCTGTACCAAATACGACATACATTGTTGTTGTAGTTGGAAAAGCAAAAGGGGCAGCAATGGCAGGGTCGCTCAAACTTGCAGCAGGTGTCCATGAGTAAGACACTGCGTCAGAGGCGGTTAAAGTAGTACTATCGCCTTGGCAAATCGTTTTATCAGGACCTGCATTTACCAAAATTTTAAGTGGGTTTTCTTTGTTTTTTGCGAAGTTTTCTGTCAAAAAAACCACAAATAACATTAACAATAGCATAGCATTTTTTGCAAATACTTTAAATAAATTCATAATGTAATATATATTGATTTTCAAAATTAGGAATCTTTTGTAAAATAAACAGTAAAATTACTTTTTATAACGAAAAAAGTACCCAAAAAATACCTGTTTGGTTAAAAATAGTGGGTTAATGGGTAAAATCTATGCGCTAATTTGATAAATCCGTCCATCCTGTTTACAGACCCACCGTTAAGGGCAGGGCTGTCACCAGGATGTTGACACTATAAATGCGGATAAGAAACAATATTTTGGGACATAATCTAAGGATTTGTTAAAAAAAATAGATAGGAGGAAAAAAAAAAATTATCCAAACCTCGAATCCTCATGCAAAAAAATAGGAGCTTACCGAAATAAGCCCCTATTTTTTATGTCATTTACTGAAAATTAACCATTTGTTGTCGCTATTTTTGGTGCGGCAGCTAATACTTCTGCGGAAACACCTGCTTCAAATTGCTTAAAGTTTTCGTTGAAAAGCTTCGCTAATTTTTGGCATTGCTCTGCGAAGTGTGCTTCTTCACCTTCTGCTTTCCAGCTATTGATAGGAAGCAATACTTCGCTCGGTACATTTGGCACAGATGCAGGAATTTGCATACCAAATACAGCATCTTCTGTATATGCTACGTTATCTAAAGCACCTTCTAAAGCCGCAGAAATCATCTCACGTGTGTAACGCAATTTCATACGTTTTTCTTTTGCAGTACTCTTTGTAATCCAACCTGTGTTAATCAACCAAACATTTGTACCATGTTTTTCCATTTTCTCGCCCAACAAAGTTGCATATTTACCTGGGTGCAAAGGAAGGAAAGCTGCGCCAAAACCTGCTGAAAAAGTAGGTGTAGGCTCTGTGATACCCATTTCTGTACCTGCTACTTTGGAAGTATAGCCCGAAATGAACAAATATTGCGCTTGTGCTGCATTCAATTTAGAAATTGGCGGAAGAACGCCAAAAGCATCACAAGTCAAGAAGAAAATATTTTTAGGAATGCCCCCTGTTGAAGGTTGTTTTGCACCATCAATGAAGTCAATCGGGTAAGCAACACGTGTGTTTTCTGTTACACCAATATTATTGCCTGCTGCATCTTTGTTGCTGAAATTGATGCTACGTGTGCCTGGATTGAAAATGATATTTTCAATCAAAGAACCATGTTTCATCGCATTCCAAATTTGTGGCTCACCTTCTTTAGACAAGTCAATACATTTTGCGTAGCAACCGCCTTCAAAGTTGAAAACGCCCGTATCGCTCCAGCCATGCTCGTCGTCACCAATCAAATAACGCTGAGGGTCAGCAGAAAGCGTTGTTTTTCCTGTGCCAGACAAGCCAAAGAAAATCGCTACATCACCCTCTTTGCCTTCATTTGCAGAGCAGTGCATCGGAAGAACACCATTTTTTACAGGTAATAAATAATTCAATACCGTAAAAATACCTTTTTTCATTTCGCCTGTATATGCAGACCCACCAATCAAAATAATTTTGCGGCTAAAATCAATCAAAGAGAAATTTGGGCTAATAACACCTTTATCTATCAAAGGGTCAGCCAAAAATTCAGGAACCGCAATTACATGCCATTCAGGAACAAAAGACGCTAATTCACTTGCTTCTGGGCGGATAAAAAGGTTATTTGCAAATAAGTTTTGCCAAGGATAAATATTGACAACACGAACATTTAACTGATAGGTTTTGTCTGCACCTGCATAAGCATCACGCACAAACAATTCACGACCTTTCAAAAACGCCACTACTTTATCGAACAAAGCGTTAAATTCTTCCGCTTTAATAGGGTTATTATTTTTCCCGCCATCTTTCTTCCACCAAACATTATCTCTTGTTTCGTCATCTTCCACGCAAAATTTATCCTTAGGAGAACGACCTGTAAACTTGCCGGTGCTTACACACAAGCCACCATTATCCGCCAAAACGCCTTGTCCACGCTTGATAGTTTCTTCAATCAATTCAGCAGGAGATAGATTCCAGTTTTGAATTCCTGTGTCAAGAATGCCTACACTTTCTAAGCCGGCAACAGTAGATTTAATACCTTTGATTTGTGTCATTGTTAAGAAAAATTATATTTTACTAAGCTGTATTTTGACAGACTTAATGATTTTCTCATTCGCGCTGCAAAATTACATAACATTTATAATATATAAAAATGTTCAAAAAATAACAGCAATTTGATTTTTTCAATAATTTATGGCTTTTTATGATAAAAACAGAAAAGAATATAGCCCAAATAGTGAAAAATGTTTAGCATAAAACCCTAAATACCATCAAAATTGTTAAAAAAATATTTTTTTCATTTTCAGAAAAAAAAACATTTCAAGGCTATTTTGATTTTTGTGACATGGATATTATACGGATTCCAAAATACAAGCATCAAATTTTTCATAAATTTTATTGTATAATGGTGTCTTTTACAAACATTTCAAGTATTTATATGGTTGAAAAGCTGTAATTCTATTCTTTCTGCCGCAAAGGAAATAGTGCCAAAATAGTGCTTATTCTATGTTTATAAACACTATTTTCCTATTTTTGCGCAAGTGAAAAAAGAAATATTTCTACAACATAATCAAAATTTATTATAACAAAAATTTGGTAATGACGTTTTGAAAACCGTAATTTGCCATCTGATATTAAATCGTTTCTTGATATGGAAAAATTAATGAAAATACATCTCAAAGTTTGGAGACAAGCCAATTCCAAAGCACAAGGTAAAATCGTAGATTACACACTTGACAGCGTTTCACCTGACATGTCTTTTCTCGAAACTATCGACATGCTCAATGAAATTCTTGTGCGCAAAGGCGAAGAACCTATTGCTTTTGACCATGATTGTAGAGAGGGAATTTGTGGAATGTGTAGCATGATGATAAATGGGCAAGCACATGGGCCAAGTCGTATGACAACAACTTGTCAGCTGCATATGCGTTCTTTCAAAAATGGCGATACGATTTATGTAGAGCCTTGGAGAGCAAAAGCGTTTCCAATTATTAAAGATTTGATGGTTGATAGGGGGGCATTTGACCGAGTACTTCATGCAGGCGGCTATGTGTCTATCAATACAGGTTCTGCGCCCGATGCAAACGAAATTCCGATTCCTAAGCCTATCGCAGAAGAAGCGATGAACGCTGCGGAGTGTATCGGTTGTGGCGCATGTGTGGCAACGTGCAAAAATGCTTCTGCTATGTTGTTCGTTTCAGCAAAAGTATCTCACTTAGCATTGCTTCCACAAGGTCAGCCAGAAAGCATGATTCGTGTACAAAAAATGGTGAAACAAATGGAAGATGAAGGCTTTGGCAATTGTACAAATACAGGTGCCTGTGAGTCAGAGTGTCCAAAAGGCATCAAAATCTTGAACATTACCCGAATGAATCAAGAATTTATCAAATCTATGGTTTTCTCCGAAGTATCTGTAGTATAATACAAAAAAGTCCCAAGCCAAAAAGACTTGGGACTTTTTTATGCTTTGTGGTAAGAATCAAAAGTGGGATATTATTTCACACAGACTCATAACACTTTGATTGTTAATATTTTTGTTAATTTTTAATTCCTTAGCTATCAACGTTTGCGTTTAGGTCTTGCCCGTCCACTCTCTTTTTCTTTGCTGTTTACATTTTCTTTACCCTTCATATTTTCTTTTCGTGGAAACTTATCAAGCACAACTTCCAAATCAATCTGACGTTTTGCAAGGTCTGTCTTAACCACTTTTACGGTTACCTCATCGCCCATTCTGAAAACTCTTCCCGAATGTTTGCCTGTTAAGGTAAGTTTTTTGTCGTCATAGTGATAAAAGTCATCTGAAATTGTGTACATTGGTACCATGCCTTCGCAAAGGGTATCGGGCATTTCCACATAAAATCCAGCTTCTTTTACGCCAGAAATTACGCCTTTAAATTCTTTGCCAATTTGCTGTGCCATAAATTCTACCTGTTTGTACTTGATAGAAGCACGTTCTGCCTCCGCAGCCGTTTTTTCCATTTTGGAACAATGTTTGCACTCTACCTCCAATTTTTCTCTATG
>JAAFHL010000289.1 GCA_013298365.1 Bacteroidota bacterium
TGAAAAGGAAAAAGATATAATTTTTGACCCAATCAACAATACCATAAGCGTAAAAGCTTCGGCTCGGGCAAAAAAAACAGGCATTAGGGTAAAAATGGAAGGCAAACAAAATGTGGTTGCCACTACACAAGCTCATGCTACACCCAATCCTACTCAGCATTACGAAGTGCAAATTGCTAGCCTCGCTACGGATAATCCTGATGCTGAAAAGTACTACGAAACCGCCCTCAAAATGCCTGTTACCAAGCGTTATAAAAATGGGAAAATAGTACTGACAGTCTCTGCAAATAATGAAGCAGAGGCTCGCCTTTTGCAAGAAAAAATCAACAAACAAAAAATAAAAGGCATTGACAAAGCATTTTTAGTTGTCGTTGAAGCCGTAGAAACCGTTAAATCCGTTGAAACTGTACCAGCCGTTGAATATCCGCAATATTTCCGTATTCAACTCAAAGCATTACCAAATCCTATTTCGGAGGAAGAAAAAAAAGCCATCAATTACAAATTGGCATTATATCATACCTATATGGTAGAGGTAATCACAGAAGCAGATGATGCTAAATATACATACTATGTAGCTGATGTGTTTGCCGAAAAAAATGCCGCCATTCGTTTCCAAAAACAAATTGCAAAAGATGGGTTGAAAGGTTTTATCTACGAATATGAGTTGATACCGGTTAGCAAAAAGTAAAATATGGTAAAAGAAGCAATCCAATACATTCGAGAAAACTACCGCACACGCAAAGTAGATGCAGACCCAGGCTTTGGCTTGGGGCAGATGTCTGGCGCACGCTTTATCGGCAAAGATGGCAGGTCAAATGCGCAACGGGTAGGTGTTCCAATTTGGGAAAGAATTGACATTTTCCATTCCCTTATCAATATGTCATGGACAAAGTTTTTGACCATTGTCATGGTGGGATATTTGGTTGTAAATTTCCTTTTTGCTTGCATATATTGGCTCATAGGGGCAGATGCTATGGCAGGAATTGAGCAGGTAGAGGGTTTTAGTTGGTTTGCAGATGCCTATTTTTTCTCTGCACAAACCCTTACTACCGTAGGATATGGACGCATTAGTCCCGTAGGTTTTGCGTCAAGCAGCGTTGCCGCTTTTGAATCTTTGTTGGGGCTATTGGGTTTTGCCGTTTTTACGGGCTTGTTGTATGGGCGTTTTTCTAAGCCCAATTCCAAACTCATTTATAGCCCTTCGGCATTGATTGCACCCTATCGAGAAATTACGGCTTTTATGTTACAAGTGGCTAATCCCAAAATGAATGAATTAATAGAAATAGAGGCAATGATGATTGTTTCTATGTTCGATAAAAAACAAAATAAACGCATTTATGCCACCGTTTCGCTGGAAAGAGACAAGATTTTATTTCTCTCATTCAGTTGGACAATTGTGCATCCGATAGACGAAAACAGTCCTTTAGTAGGTTTGACAGTAGCTGACATGCCCGAAGCAGACCCCGAATTTATGGTCATTATCAAAGCTTTTGACGAAACTCGCTCGCAGCATATTTTTTGGCGCACGTCTTACAAATATCCAGAAATTGTGTGGGGTGCAAAATTTCTTCCCATGTCTTTGACCATCAATGAAAAAGGGCAAAGCCTATATGATATAAGTAAATTGGGCAGTTATACAGAAGCGAAATTGCCGTATTGATAGGGGGTATGTGATAGAAAATGAAGATATTTTTCTTTATTGCTTTGCCTTTTCTTTGAATTTCTACGTAAAAAAAGCGAAATATGCTCCAAAATATCCATTAGAAACGCTTTTTTCCTCAAAGCAATAAAATATTCGCCATTTTTGGCAATAAAAATCATAAAAAAACCTACATTTGTAGATTGATTCTAATCTCAACAACCTCATATAAATATCATTTCATGGCAAGTATAAAAAAACTACTTATCTTCCTTTTTTGTGTAGCAATTTCTATTGGCGCATCGGAATCTTCTAATGTTACCGATTCTATTCACTTTTTGAAATATAAAAATAAAAAGGTAGATGAAACACAATGGGCTGATAGTGTATTACTTACAATGTCTGTTCAGCAAAAAATTGGTCAATTGATGATGACAGCCGTCTTTGGCAGAGAAGATGCTGCGCAAGACATAGAAGTGCGTAATCTGATACAAAACTATCATATTGGCGGCTTGATTTTTATGAAAGCCGACCCCGTAGTGCAGGTAAACTTGACAAATCGCTATCAAAACCAAGCTCGCCTGCCTTTGATGATAGCGCAAGATGCGGAATGGGGCATGAATATGCGTATGCCTAATGTTATTCGCTATCCACATAACATGACCTTGGGCGCAATTCGCAACGATTCGCTTTTGTATAAAATGGGTTTGATGATAGGCGAACAATGCAAAACAGTAGGCGTGCAAATCAATTTTGCGCCTGTGGTAGATGTGAATAACAACCCTGCAAACCCTGTCATTGGCGACCGTTCATATGGGGAAAATAAATTCAATGTTGTCAGAAAAGCATGGATGTTTAGCAAAGGAATGATGGATAAAAATATTTTGCCTTGTGCCAAACATTTTCCTGGACATGGTGATACCGATACAGATTCGCACAAAGATTTGCCTGTTATTCCTTTCACAAGACAACGTTTGGACACCGTAGAGTTATACACTTTCCAAAAAATGATAGAATATGGAATGCCTTCTATGATGGTGGCACACTTATTTATTCCTGCATTAGACCCTACCGTAAATCGCCCTTCTACGCTTTCTCCCTTGATTATCAATGATTTACTGCGCAAACAAATGCACTATGATGGTTTGGTCTTTACAGATGCCCTCAATATGCAAGGCGTAGCTAAATATTATGCACCTGGCGAGGTGGAATTATTGGCTTTTAAAGCAGGAAATGATGTGTTATTATATTCGCAAGATATTCCAAAAGCGGTGAGCCGCATCGAAAGAGCCTTGGAAAGCAAAGAAATTTCGCAAGAAGATTTGAATACAAAAGTACTGAAAATCCTCAAAACTAAATATCGCTTGGGCTTGCACAAAAGACCTTCTACCCCGTATGGTGGCACGTTGGAGTATCTCAATTCGGGGCAATCATATAGTTTGAAAAAGCAATTATTTGAGGCAGCCGTTACTTTGGTCAAAAATGAAAATAAAATTGTGCCTTTGGGAGCGTTAGAAGGCTTGAATATCGCATACATTCAGATTGGTGGTACAAAAGGGAATACCTTTTCTCGTACCTTAGAAAAATATGCGGCTGTCAAGATATTTCATTTACCTCAAAATCCAACAGGCGAACAAGTTTCTGCAACGCTCAAAACGCTGCGAGGCTTTACTACGGTCATTGTGGGCGTTTTCGATATGGAAAAAAAGATGTCAAGCAATTTTGGAATCTCTCAAATGACGGTCAATTTTTCCAAACAATTGGCAGCAATTCCGAATGTCAATACCATTTTATGCACCTTTGGAAGTCCATATGGTTTGCGCAATTTTGGGACAGAAAAAGCCATTTTTTGCGGCTATGAAGAAGACATTGACGCACAACAAGCGGTGGCTTCTGCTATTTTTGGCGGCTTGATTGTAGATGGTCAGTTGCCCGTAACGGCTTCTCCACAATTTAAAGAGGGAATGGGGGAGATAATTCCGATGATTACCCGCTTTGGCTTTGCATTGCCCGAAGAAATGCAAATGAACAGTTATGTATTGAATAAAATAGATTCTGTGGCAAAAGCCTGTATTCAAATGCGTGCTGTGCCTGGCTTTGCCGTTGCAGTGATGCGCAGAAATAAAATTGTATATGAAAAAGGTTTTGGGAAAACGGATTATGGCATTGCGGGCGACTCAATAGACCCGCTTTATACCATGTATGACATTGCTTCTGTTACAAAAGTGGTGGCTACCACGACATTAGCCATGCACTTGGCAGAAAATGGCATGTTAGATTTGGATAAAACGGTTGGGGATTATTTGCCCGAATTTAAAAATAGCAATAAATCCTATCTCTCTGTACGTGAACTTTTGCAGCATACTGCAGGGCTAAAAGCATGGATTCCTTTTTATTTGGATACCTATCAAGAAGGTAGTAAGACACAACTGCGCAAGGACTTATACAAAACAGAATATAGCGAAGCATATAGCATCGAAGTTGCGCCTCGTTTGTACTTGAATAATTTGTATAAAGATTCTCTTTGGCAAAAAATTATTGCTTCTGATGTGGGTTCAAGGGGCAGAATGGTATATAGTGATTTGGGCGTTATCATTACAGGCAAAATCATTGAAAGCATTGTTGGTACATCATTAGATGACTATGCCTGTACGCATTTTTATCAGCCGATGGGCATGTCGAATACCATGTATAATGCTGGGCAAAAAGGCTGCGGACGTTTTTGCGCACCTACCGAAATAGATTCTGCTTGGCGACACAATGTGCTAAAAGGCTATGTTCACGACCCTGCTTGTGCTATGTTTGGTGGCGTTACAGGTCATGCCGGGCTTTTTTCCAATGTATATGATTTGTGTAAATGGGCATATATGATAAAAAGTGGCGGCATTTATGGCAGTCGTTTGTACCTTGAAGAAGCTACTATCAAAACCTGGACTTCCAAACAAGTGAGTTATAGCCGTAGAGGAATCGGCTGGGACAAACCTAATTCTGACCCCGATAGGTCTGGACAAGTTTCGGGCTATGCTTCTGACGAAGCGTATGGGCATTTGGGTTTTACAGGCACTTCTGTTTGGATTGACCCCAAATATGACTTAGTTTTCGTCTTTTTATCTAATAGAACCTACCCTTCTTCACGCCGCACTTTGTTTAATAAATTGCATGTGCGCAAAGAAGTGATGGATTTGGTGTATGAATCTATGATGAAAAAAGGGAAACTTGAGATGTAAGAAGATTGCTATTGTAAAAATGGCTTGTTTTGTGTATATTTGTATTTTAAATTTAATCACAACTAAATTATGAAAACATACATTCCCACTTCACTTAATGAAGCACAAATTATGCTATTAAATACCTTTTCTGCACCAATGACGGCGAAGGATATTGGGGAATTAAGGAAACTCCTCTTAGCATTTCATAGCAAACGACTGATTGCAGAAGCCGATAGAATTTGGGATATGCAGAATCTTAGTCCTGAAAAAGCAGTTGAAATGAGTAAACAACATAATAGAAGAAAAACAAAAATATGACAGTTGTTATAGATACTAATGTAATTGTAATGACACTTTCAAGTCGTTCACCCTATCATTGGATTCTTCAAGCATTAATACAAGGTGATTTGGCTTTAGCTATTTCAAGTGAAATATTGTTAGAATATGAAGAAATTGCACAAAAGTTATTTCAATCAGAATTGCTCACAAGGTCATTGCTCCAAACCATTGAAAACCTTCCTGTTCTGAGAAAAACAAATACGTATTTCAATTGGCAATTAATTAAAGACCCTGATGACAATAAATTTGTAGATTGTGCTGTAAGTGCTGGCGCAGGCATTATTATAACACATGATAAGCATTTTAATACACTCAAAAAAGTGGAATTTCCCAAACTAATCGTAATGACTCCTGAAGCCTTCAAAGTGTATTTTGATGAAATACAAGGAAATTTGTAAAATTAAATACGGCTCATGCCGTTAAGGGAAAATATATCGAAAACACACTTCCTTTATTTTTCCCTTCGCTTTCTGCCACAATTCGCCCATTTTGCAACTCGATTAAACGTTTGCAAATATACAGCCCTAAACCCGTAGAAATTTCGTTTCCTGTGGGGCGTGCGCTTAGCCGAGAGAATTTCTGAAACATTTTGTCTTTATCATTTGGCGAAAACCCCAGCCCTTCGTCTTTGATTTCAATCAGGGCAAAGCCGTCTTGTATAGAAAGCCTAATATAAATATTTGTGTGTTTATTTGAATATTTTACGGCATTATTCAACACATTATCAACTACTTGATAAGCTTTAATGGCATCTACATAACCTAAAGCCTCCATTTCGATATGGCTAATAATTTTTTGCGCTTTCTTCTCCGCAGCGATAATATTCTGCGAAACAACTTCTTCAATAAGTTTAGACAAAGAAATATAACTCAGATTGACAGTTGTTTCTCCGCTTTCTAACATCGTAATTTCTCTAAGATTTTCAATGAGATTTAAAGACTTTTGAGCAGAGTAAGAGATATATTCCATGTATTGTTGCACTTTTGCGAAGTCTGTTTCTTGCTGAATAATATCTGTCAAACCCAAAATAGCATTGATAGGGCTTTTTAAATCGTGGGAAGTCATCTGCAAAAAATCTTGATTATGTGCCAGAGATTGCGTTAATTTTTCATTCAAAGAAATTAAAGTATGATATTGATTATCAACAATTTCTTTCTGTTTTTGAATTTCTTGATTTGACCAAATTAACTCAGAAGTATATTGATTTACCAATTTTCGGTAGTAGGCAA
>JAAFHL010000029.1 GCA_013298365.1 Bacteroidota bacterium
TGCTTTTCAAAGCCCCGTAGGGGCTAAATATCGGTAGAAACGCAATGTTTCCCCCATTTCCTAAGAAGAATTCATGCTAAAAGCATGAATTTCAAAAATGGGTATGGGATATGATTATTTTCTACCAATATTTTGTCCCTACGGGACAGTAAGAAAAGACATAAGTAATTAATAGCCATATATTTACATTAAATTTCTAACTCTTGATTCGCATTATTAAGGTTGCTCATTCTGTAAGAATCCAGAAAACTGATACTTAAACAACTAGCTTTTCTAGATTCTTGCAAAGTGGTTATTTTATTTTTCACTCGTTCCTTACCCTAAAATCTGCGATAAACCAAGCTAGATTTACTTGGTTCGCAACTCCTGCACAGAACGATACACCCTAAACGAGCCATATACAAACGCCAAAGCTGCAAAAAGATATTGCATATTTCTGTCTTGAATGATGTTTATTTTTTCTGGGAAAAAAAACATGCCAATAGCAAATAGCATAGAAATAGTGCCTACAATAAGCCCTGTATATGTTGCGGGATTGATTTCTCTCATAATGTTTTGTATTAAAAGTTCACGCAGATGAACGCCGATTAAACCGCAGATTTTCGCAAATCTATGCACTTCATCGCTATATTTTAAGCGATAAGTTCTGTTTTTGCTGCCCCACAAGTATCACACACCCCCTGAATCAGCAAATTTACCTCCTGCACCAGAAAAGTGTTTGGCATCTTTATGGGCGGGATATGCAGATTTTCCAAGCAGATGGTTTTTGCACACAAATTGCACTTAAAATGTACATGATCGTGGCTGTGATAATGCTTGCTACAATGGATATGGCTGCATAAGGCATATTTCATCGCACCAGCATCATCAAGCACCTTGTGCAAGATGCCCTTATCTAAGAAGGTTGCCAAGGTTCGATAAATCGTAACCCTATCACACTCGTGCATTTCCTTTTCCAATTCGGGTTGGGAAAGCGCACTGTTTTTTTGCAAAAAAACCTCCAAAACGTCAGAACGACTATTTGTATTGCGTAGGCTGTGTGCGCTGAGAATTTCTTTTGATGTCATCTTTTTGGTGTCAAAATCTGTGCAAAGATACGAAATTATACGCTTAACAAGATAAAAATTCCATTCTGTAAGAATCCGCAGACAAGGATTTAATGGCGTAATTTGCTAGATTCTTACAGAATGGGTTTGGTTTAGAAAACATTAAAGCGAGAAACTTAAATACTTGCGATTTTTTCCTTCGTAAGCGTTTTAGGCAGCAACAAACACAAAGCTTTAGGCAAAATAACGGCTTCTATTTCTTTACCAACGGAAATATGTTCGCCATCTACATGCGCTGGACTTTCTGCAACTTGCGAAATATGTATCTTTTGACAACGAATGGTCTTTACACGAGGGGAAAGATGTACTTTTCGGATAAAAAGCAGGAAGAAATCGAATAAAACCACTAAAATAAACGATTTTCTGAGCGTAATCAATTCAAAATAGCCATCTGTTATAAGAGAATCAGGGGAAGAAACCGCATCATAGCCCCATTGTGTGCCATTCATAACACTAAGCACCCATATACTGCTCAAAGTTTCTGGCTTTCCATCTATTTTTACTGTATATTGCTGCGCAGGATAGGAAAAAACACTTTTCGCAATCTCTATTGCATACGCCGACATGCCCCTTGTTTTAGAGTGTTGATAGCGAGTAACCACATCAGCATCTAAACCCAAACCTGCGGCATTGAGAAAAATATGTTCTCCAAATTTCCCTGCATCTATTTCGATATATTGCGTAGAAAGGGACTGCTTCACCGCCAAAGAAAAGTAGGTGGAAAAGCCTACATTTCTCGCCAAACCATTGCCCGAACCCAAAGGAATAATGCCCAAACGCAGGTGTTTTTTGCCCACCATCAAGCTCCCAACCGCATTTGCTGTGCCATCGCCCCCTACGGCAAAAATATTTTTAATTCCTTGATAATGTGCATTTTCTATCCAAGAAGCCAGCAAAGAGAAGTCTATTTTTCGCACTTCTACCGTTGCGCCGCCCGCCCGATAAATGGCATAAATTTCCGCAGCGAGCTTTTCAAATCCTTTTTCTCGGACTTTGGCAGAATGAGGATTGATGAGAAACAATGATTCAGGCATTTTTGAAAAGATGAATGAGAAATAAGCGACAAAAATACAATTTATTGAGCGATAAAGCCTAAAAGCTGTTAATTTTTGTTAAGTCTTATATTTCAGCTATTGTAGTAAAGCCAAATTTTTGTACTTTTGCAACTCATAATCCATCAATTATCATTTACAAAAAATGCCTACATATCAAATCATAGGACTTATTTATGCAGCAGTAGGACTTGTTACTGCGCTTATTTTTAGTGGCGAAGCGATTGCAAAAAAGACATTAGCGGCAGATAAACTTTCATTTAGCCCCGTTTTGATGGGCTTAATACGACTTATGATGGGCGTATTGTTCATCTATTCGGGCTTTGTCAAAGCGAATGATTACATTGGTTTTTCCTATAAGTTAGACGAATATTTCCTCGTTTTTGGGGAAGATTTCCCTGCCCTTGAAGGCTTTTTTGTAGGCTTGATGAAACCGATGTCTCTACATTTAGCATGGTTTCTGAGCGTATTAGAAATTGCGCTTGGCGTGGCAATTATGGTAGGCTATCGCATGAAAGTAACCATGTGGTTCACCTTGTTGCTTATGGTATTTTTCACCTTTTTGACAGGTTACTCGGCTTTGCCAGGCTTAGATATGAGCGATTTTTCTTGGCACAAAGAGTTGATGAAAGTAACCGACTGCGGTTGTTTTGGTGATGCTTTGCCTTTGAAGCCGCATGAGTCTTTTTACAAAGATTTGATTTTAGTATTGATGACTTTGCCTTTGTTTTTGACAAAAAGCACAACTAAATCCTTGTTTAGCAACAAAATAGGCGGCTTACTTACCGCAGGAACGTTTGTAGCCTTTGGTATTTTTGCCTACGCTTGCCACGAATATTTGCCCTTAATAGATTATAGAGCTTATTCTATCGGAACAGACTTAGCAAAATGCTCCACAGAAGATGGACCAGAACCAGGCGTGCCAAAATGCAAAGATTATCCCGAAGTTTACCGCATCAATGTGGCGGGCAAAAATGACACAATCGTGGAAGAATCTATCAAAGTGAAGGAAATCATTGGAAAAGACACCATAGAAAGAGATAGCACTACCAAATATTCGGTAGCTAAATGGTTGGGGCAAGACAGCGAAATCATGGACGAATTGAAGGGAAATGTATTAGTTATTGTCATGTATAATATGGACAAAGCTCCGAAGGAAGAAATCGCTCGCAGCGTAGAATTGTACAATGAACTCAAAGGCTCGGGCGTAAAAGTACTTTGTATGACAGGCACAGGCAGAGATGATTTGAACAATAAATATATTCCTGAATTTAAAATGCCTTATCAACTTTCTTTGCGAGATGGAACAATGCTCAAAACCATCATTCGCTCAAACCCTGGGTATATGTTGTTGAAAAATGGGTCTGTTGTGAAAAAATGGCATTATAATATGATGCCTACGGCAGGGAAGATAAAGGTTTTGTTGGAGTAAATTTTTTGTGAAGATGTACATGCAGATTTTCGCAGATACAAACCAAATTTGCGAAAATCTGCATTTTTATTTACCCAAAATGTGTCAGAAAAAAAATGACTATATAAACTGCCTCACAATCTTGCCAAAAACTGCCAACAAATAAGGCAAATCCCTTTTGTCAAAATAATATCGTTCTTTGTCAATAAAAGCCTTATCTCCGTTCAATTCTAAAAAAAGCCAGTCAAACGCATTTGTTACACAGCCATACACAACGGGAGTAGGTTTGTCATTTTGTGCATTGAATAATTGGGCTGCGTACATTTCGGCAAAAGCCTGTGGAATACCCTCCTCTACGGTTTTATCTTTTGCTTCTACTAAGCAAAAAACAGAAGACTTTATTTCTATACTTTGCTCAGTACTAAACAGATAGTCGCACCTACCTGTCAAGCCTTCTTCTTTTTTAACATCAAAGGTATAGCCAGAATACAAGGTTATTTGTGAAGAAAAATAAATAATAACTTCCTTTAATACAGGCGAAATAAGGTATTCTGACTTAGCTTTTTCACTCAACAAAGGCATTACTCGCCCAAATTCCCAATCCGCAAGTAGGCGTTCGGAAGGGGGAATAGGCAAAAGGTTTTCCTTGTCAAAAAGCATTTTTGTTTGCTCCTTTAAGCCAAAACGTTTCGCTAATTCCGCCATTTTAAAATCACTGTATGCCATAATTTTATCGTTGTTTATAAGAACAAAGATAGGCATTTTTGACATAAAAAAGAAAAAATATTTTGCTATTAGCCTATATATTGTGTACTTTTGTGGTTAAAACAGATAACTTATGGCAAGTTTTAGTACATTAAATACCTTAGCTGATGCCTTAGTGCATTTTGAAATTGTGGAAAATACGGACAGTATTTTTCCACCTATCTCAAATTTACACGAAGTTTCTGCTGAACTCGTGAAAGAAATAAATTTCAACATAAAAGAAATGCCCTATAATGCCTCAGAAGCTTCTTTATGTGAAATGGTTATTTTTCCTATCTTAAAAAGTGTTTGGATTAATTTCATCTCAAAACTCCTACTTTGGAGTCATCAAAGCCTTGGCAAAAATGCGGAAATTTCAGGTATTCCTGATTATATTATTGCAAAACGTTCTCCGTATGGGCGTGTGTTAGATGTGCCTTTTTTGGTGATGATAGCAGCAAAGAAAGACGATTTTGATGAAGGTTGGGGGCAATGTTTGGCACAAATGGTTACCGCTCAATCCCTTAATAAAGATACTGAAAAAATTTATGGCATTGTTACAAACGGAACACTTTGGGAATTTGGACAATTAGAAGTCCATACTTTTACTAAACATAGCGAATCTTATTCTTTACAAGATTTGAATACTTTGTATAATGTACTTTACTATTTATTGGAATTGTGCGAAAAACGGGTTGATTCAATCGCTAACTAATATATGATACACTTCGCCCTCATCGGCTGCGGACACATCGGCAAACGCCATATAGAGATGATACAAAGACACCCCGAAGCGCAGCTTGCGGCGGTGTGTGATATATTGCCTAAGGAAAATTTGGGGCTTTCTGATTTGGAAACACCTTTTTTTGATTCCGCAGAAAAAATGCTGGCGGCTGATATTCAGATAGATGTGGTGTGTATTGCTACGCCAAATGGCTGGCACGAAACCCATGCTTTAATGGCTTTGCAAGCAGGAAAACATTTGTTGATAGAAAAGCCTATGGCTTTATCAAAGGCGAGTTGTGAAAGGATTTTATTTTCTGCCTTGGAAAAAGGGAAACAGGTTTTTTGCGTCATGCAAAATCGCTATTCTCCGCCTTCTGTATGGTTGAAAGAAGTCTTGAAAAAAGGCATTTTAGGCGAAATATACATGGTGCAAGTCAATTGTTTTTGGAATAGAGATGAAAGATACTATAAGCCTGATTCTTGGCATGGCTCAAAAAAATTAGATGGTGGGACTTTGTTCACACAGTTTTCTCATTTTATCGACATGTTGTATTGGCTATTTGGCGATATTTCGGATATAAAAGGGAAATCCTTCAATTTTTCGCACAAAGAAAGCATAGATTTTGAAGATTCAGCCCATTTTTCCTTTCAATTCAATAACGGTGGTATAGGCACTTTGCACTATTCTACCTCTGTTTGGGACAAAAATATGGAAAGCTCACTTGCGCTAATTGCGCAAAATGGAAGCCTCAAAATTGGCGGACAATATATGAACGAGGTTGTTTATTGCCATATCAAAGACTATGAAATGCCAATTTTGCCTGCTGCAAACCCCGCAAACGACTATGGCGGCTACAAGGGTTCGGCAGCAAATCATGGCTATGTATTTGAAAATGTGATAGATACCTTAAAAGGTCGTGGTTCTATTGCGGTAAATGCCTTAGAAGGCATGAAAGTCGTAGAGATGTTTGAACGCATGTATGAGGCAGTGAAATAGTTGCTAAAATCCTTAATTGTATATTGCTGAAAGCGATTTTGAGCATCGTATGGTGATAGAATAAGGTAATGCCACCACCACTACAAGCATTTTCGCAAATAAACACCTAATCTGCGCTATATCTACGTTATGTATGTACGACAAACAAAAACATGAAACAATCAATATCTTACCTCATTTTACTCATCAGCCTTTCAAGCTGTTTTCAAACACGCAATGTAGAGCCGCCTGACAGCTTGGGTTCAGATTGGGTAAGCCCTACAAATCATGAACAGTTGTTACAAAATTTCAAAAAGGCGGTACAAAATGGCAATGAGCAGAATTATATTCGTTGTTTGAGTACAACAAATTTTCATTTTACGCCTACGGCTGCTGCCTATAATGGCAATGAAAGCATTTGGGAAAATTGGCTGCCTGACAATGAAAAAACCTATTTATTAAACATTCGTTCTGCTGTTTCGGGAATAGGCAATAACTTGGAAATGAGTGTAATAGATGAGCAAACCTCCTCTGCCGATTCGGTCAAATATATCGCAGATTATACGCTTACCATTCCTTTCAAAGATTCTACGATTTGTCGGGTATATAAAGGACAAATGATTTTGAGCCTAAAATTGAACCTCACAGGCGAATGGGAAATGCTGCGATGGACAGATGTAGAAACGCATCAAGACTCGGCTTGGAGCAATTTGAAATTGCGATTCAAGCAATAACCTTTACGCCACATACAAACTACCCCCTTTATATATTCATTTTCGCCGCAAGCCTCGTTATTTTGCAACATCTAACACTTTAATATAGATTTTGTGAAATACATTATATCTACAACGCTCTTGTGTTTGCTGTTTTTTTCGGGCATATCGCACACGCATACGCCTTTGTGGGGCACAAAAACGATTTATACTTACGAAGAACCACATATTCAAGTCCCTTTGGATTATGAAGTGATAAAAGATACTTTGTGGAGTCGCACACATCAGCCCGATGTGCTGCATACACGCATACGCCGTATGCCCAATCTTGGGCAGCCTGCGGGCGAGGAATTGCCCATTATTTTGCAGAAAAATTTTGCCAAAAGAGGGAGTAAAATTGCGATTACTTCACATGCAACTACCCATTTTTACAAAGACTTTTTTCAGTTTTTGAAAACAAATATCAAACCCGTAGAAGATACCATTTTTGTCTATACACATACGTATGAGTTGCGTTATGTATTGGCAAAACAAGAAGACTTCCATGGCAATCCTGACTATATTTACAAGGAATTTCACTTTTTAGATGCCAAAAATAATCGTATGTTATATATTTTGGGTTATGTTGATAATGTGGGTTTTGTGTATGCAAAACACAAAATCATTGGTGGCTCAGGCAAACCCGAAATGCGGGAATGGCAGCTTACCAAAATAAACCAAATTCCGATTAAATCCTTTTTAGCAAATGTAAATAGCAGGTCTTTCCACTATTTTGAAGAATGGAATTGAGGGTTTAAGTAGTTGATAGTTGAAAATTGATAGTTGAAAGTTAGCATAAGTACCTAAAATTCAACTATTTAACTTAAAATTATTTTCTTAATTTATCTTACTACTCACAATCTTCCCGCATGTTTATATCAAACACAATAGGAATATGTAGTTTTTGGGCAATAGGTTTCCATTTTGGAATGGCTTTTACAATTCTCAAAGCTTCTTCGTCATATTGTGGCGAAAACGACTTGACAATACGGGTTTCCGTCATTTTTCCTTGCTCGTCTATATTGCAATATACGACTACCTTTGGGGCTTGTGTGCCTGTTTTGGCTAAAAAATTCACATTACAATAAATAAATTTCCACATTTCCGCTTCTGTCATGCCCAAGTTATTCAGGCTGTCCGCTTGTTGCGAAATTTTTGTCCAAAACTTATTCCCATGTTGTTTTATCATGGTCTCATTCAGCGTGTTATTGTAGCATTGCGCTTCCATACGTAGCATTTTCTCTACAAAAACAGGGCTGATATTGTAGCGATTGTCAAGCACCCACAAATAACTGGTGAAATCGGGCGAGGGATGCTCGAAGAAATAGTACTTAGGACTCCCATTTTTCACATCTGTGAGCGCATTTGAGATGCCCTCTTTGCAGGCATCAGGATAGCAGTCATCGGGGTTTTGTTCACAAAGCGCATCTATCATTTCGGCTTCTTTGCTGCGCTCTGATACACCTCTTAAATTAGCCCCTTCTATTTGTGAAAAGGCTGAAAATGAAAGCAATAGCAACGGAATCAATACCTGTTTTTTCATCGTTAAGATTGTTCAGAAATGCTTGAAAATAAAATATCATTTCGTAGAAATACCTATCATGGAACTTGATTTGTATAAATTTCTACGAAATGACATCATATTTTGTTTTGTTTTTGCGGATAAATTATTTATTTCATGGAAATATCCATTTTTCTTATAAAAAAAGCCACAAAAATAATACCATTTTTTGCAAAACTTACATGGTAGTGATAAATTCTACATCAAATATCAGCGTAGAATTTGCGGGGATTTTTGCTTGCGACTGCTCGCCATAGCCCATTGCAGGTGGAATCACAATCACCGCTTTTGCACCAGGCTTCAATTGCTGAAAAGCAACTTGCCAGCCTTTAATTACATTTGCCAAAGGAAATTCGGCAGGTGCACCTCGTTCATAAGAACTATCAAAGACACCGCCATTGCGCAAACGCCCATTATAATGCGCCAAAACCTTATTTTCCACTTTTGCGGCAAGTCCTTGTCCTTGTTGCAAAATATAGAGCTTTACTCCGCCTTCAAGGTTCATTACTTTGGAAGAATCGCTAATCGCAAAAGGTGGCATACCTGCTTTTACAGCATTAGAATCGGTAGGCGCTACCACGACTGTTGCAGCCGCAGGCGTTGTGGCACTTTGTTCTGCTGTTTTTGTTGCATCATCAGATTTGCAAGCTGTCAAAGCTGCTGCAAATGCAAAAAGAAAAATGTATATGTTTTTCATAAAATGAGAAATAAAAAATAATTGAAAAACCGTTTCAATTACCTAAAATGAGGCTGCAAATATAGCAATATCATTTCATTGTGCAGTAAATTTAGCTCCTTCTTTTTTGTGTAGAAGGGAGAAAAAAGCTATCTTTGCCTTTTTTAATAGGTAATATTATGATAACACGTACATTTGGGAGTTTTACTTTTGAGGAGGTTTATGAGTTATATGGGGTCGAAAGAGAAGATACAAATGCATTATTGGAAGAATGGATGAATGTTATTCCCATTATTTCAGACAATAATCAGGAAAATTTGATACGATTAAAAACGCATTTATTTAAGCAGGTATTAAACTGGAATGAAGATGAATTGAAAATGTTTTTCATAGGTCCGCTTATTGAGCTTGCTGATTTGGAGACAAAAGATTTCAAACCTTTTACACAAAGAACCTTAGAAACTACTATCAGCCAAGTAAAAATAACCGGAAAGGTAGATTTTTTGATTTCAAAAGGCTTACGTACAGCAAAGCCCCCTATTTTTGCATACATGAGTACAAGCAGGAAGCAAATAGCAGCGAAGACCCACTTGGGCAACTGCTTATTGCTATGTTTGTAGCACAAACCCTCAATGAAAATATGTTTCCGATTTTGGGTGCGTACATATTAGGAAGGCATTGGTTTTTTGTCGTGTTAGATGATAAAAAATACACATTAAGTGGCTCTTATGATGCAGCAAGCGATGATATTTTCCAAATTTTTGCCATTCTCCAAAAATCAAAAGAAATAATACAGCGATTTATATAAACCTTGTAGTCCTTGCGAAACAAGAAAATATCGCCTATCTTTGTATTTCAATCATCAATCATAAAAATATGCGTGCATTTGGAACATTTACCTTTGATGTAGTCGAGAAGTTATTTAATCTTACTGAAAAAAAGACTTTACCTTTGCTAACAGAATGGCTATCAGTAACATTTAGTGAGAATGAACATACAACCTATAATTTAGATAAATTAAAAAATCGGCTTTCTGTGAAAGCAAAAATTTGGCAAGAAGATGAGTTAAAAATGTTTTTTATTGGACCACTCATTGAACAAGTTGATTTGACAACCGACTTATTTCAGCCATTTACACAAAGAATGTTTTCGATTAAAATAGGGGAAGAAGAAATTGGCGGAAAGGTGGATTTTTTGATAGCAAAAGGGCGAAGATTACCTGAATTGCCCTATTTTTTTATTCATGAGTATAAACAAGAACCCGATAAAGATGGAGACCCACTGGGACAAGTATTAGTGGCGATGGCGGTTGCACAACTGAAAAACAATAACTCAAATTCCATATTAGGAGCGTATGTGATAGGTAGGAATTGGTTTTTTGTAACATTAGTAGGAAATGAGTATGCTATCAGCCATGAGTATGATGCCGCAAGCGATGACATTTTCCAAATCTTTGCCATTCTGCAAAAATCAAAAGAAATTATACAGCGATTCATCTAATGTCCCCATACACACACTACCCTGTTATCATCATTGGAGGCGCACCCGCAGGAAGTGGAGCTGCCTTGTTTTTAGGAAAACACAAAATCAAGCATTTAGTCTTAGAAAAAGCGACTTTTCCGAGAGATAAAATCTGTGGTGATGGGCTAACCCCCAAAGTCTTGCACGTTCTCAAAAAGTTTGATGAGAATATGGGTGCGCATTTTCTTCAAAATGCGCATTTTAATGGCTCATTTGGTGGCGTTGTTACTGCGCCAAATGGCAAAGTTGCGGAATTTGTGCTGACTTCGCCTGGTGCAAAACAGGCATACGCTCCTTTATGGGTGTGCAAACGCAAAGATTTTGATGCTTTTTTGCATACTTTTTTCTTGCCTGCTTACACAACTTGTCAATATGCGGCGGTTGTAAACGAAATTCATCGTTCTGAACAAGATGATAAAATCATTGTTACATATACTTACAAAGGGCAAACGGAAAAAGTGAGTTGCGACATCTTGATAGGTGCAGATGGCGATAGAAGTATTGTAAAAAAAACGTTTGCCCCACAGAAAAAAGACCCTGCTCATTATTGTGCTTCAATTCGTACCTATTTTTCGGGCATCAAAAACCTACACGAACAAAAATACATGGAATTTCTCTTTTTGGAGGGTTTGATGCCAGGTTATTTTTGGATTTTTCCCCTGCCCGATGGCACAGCAAATGTAGGAATTGGCATGATGTCAGATTATGTGAGCAAACACAAAATCAATTTGCGGGAAACTTTTCTGAAACTCATTGCTACGCACCCCGACTTGAAAGAACGTTTTTCGGACGCAAAAATGCTGGGAAATATCGCTGGTTGGGGCATTCCAATGGGTTCAAAATTGGGGACTTTGGCAGGAAAAGGTTTTATGCTTACTGGTGACGCAGCTTCTTTGGTGGACCCCGCTTCGGGTGAGGGCGTAGGAAATGCCTTGTATTCGGGTATGTTAGCGGCAGATGCAGCAAAACTTGCCCTAGAAAAAAGGGATTTTTCGGAGGCTTTTTTTCATCAACATTATACAAAACGGGTGAAAAGAACGATGGGGGGCGAACTGAAATTTAGCACCTATCTGCAATATGCTTGCGAATATCCTCGTCTGATTAACTGGTTTATTAACAAAGCTCCAAAAAATGTGCTGTTAATGGATACTTTGAAAGTGATTTTTGACAATGAAATCATGGGAAAAAGGCTAAGAAATCCGATGTTTTATGTGAGGTTGATTGCAGGTTTTTGGAGGTAAATCGCCTATATTTAGTTCCTAAGAAAGAGTGAAAAATAAAATAACCATTCTGCAAGAATCCAGAAAAGCTATGTGTTTAAGTATGAGGTTTCTGGATTCTTACAGAATGGACAAGCTTAACAACTTATTTTTTACTCATTCCCTATCAGGATTTTTATAAGTGAAAATAGGCAATTTTGTTGTATCTTTGTCTTTTCAAATAAAAAGCAAACAAATGAACATACCAAAATCGTATCGTTATTACAAAATGTCAGATTTGGCTGCAATTTGTAATATTCATTACAAAGAAGCTAACCAGCTTCTTGAGCCATTGACGCATATTTCTCCTTCAGATTTGCTGCAGGCTACTTTGGCACAGAACCTAAGAATGCCCATGAGAAATGAAAAAGCCAAATCTGAATTTATTGTTGCGCCTCTTTTGGTGGAAATGTGGGCAAAAAACCAAAATTTCAAGCCGCTTTCTGGCTTGAGTTTTAATGTTGAAAGCGCAAAAGGTTTAAAAGGTAGATGCGATTTTTTGATTTCTGCAAACCCTGATGTGATAGATTTAGATTTACCTATTGTATGTGTGTTTGAAGCAAAAGACGACAATATCGAAAATTGGTATGGGCAATGTGGCGCAGAAATGTATGCCGCTCGCTTGTTCAATGCGCAAAAAGGAAATGACATTCACACGATTCATGGCGCAGTAACAAACGGCTTTACGTGGCAGTTTCTCAAACTCGAAGGACAAACTTTATTCATTGATTCTCAACGCTATGGCTTGGCAAATCTGCCACAACTCTTGGGCGCAATTCAAAAAGTGTATGATTTTTATAAGTGAAAATAAAATACACTTTTTAGGGCATAAACTCGCTTCTTTTGCCCCGAAAAGACATTAAATAATTGTTCAAAAGTAAGTGAGTATTTGATTGTCGTTAAAACATTGAATACTAATCACTTAATATATTAACTATCCACTCTCAACTTTCAACTATACACTTAAATAAAGCCCATTCGCTATTCTGCCTCGCTTTTTACTTCTTTGGTTTCTATTTCTATGTTTCGGTAAATATCTGTCATGTTTAAACTCAAGTCCAAAAGGGGCAAAGGAATGACATCTTCGGCTTGCGTATAAAGCACAAATTTCCAAAAAAGATTGGCTCTTTCATATACCTTGACAGAAAAAGGCGTTTGTCCTACCACGATATAATACATCACAGAAGGAATTTTGGTATAACTATCCAATTTCTCATTCAAATCTTTTGCCTCTGTAGAAGGAGAAAGCACCTCTACGACCAAACAAGGGTTTGAAATACTTTTTTTATTTTTTATATCCTCCTCATCACAAGTCAAAATCAAGTCTGGATAAAAATAAATCGCATTTCTTTTCACTTCTAAACGCACATCACTCATAAAAATGCGGCATTTATTAGCAATTTGATTTGAAATTGCGATAACCATATTAATTGAAATAGTATTATGTGTGGTCGTAGTGCCAGCCGTAGCAGTAACTTCCCCCAAAAAATATTCAAATTTTTGTTCGGGCGTATTATCGTCTATCTCAAAATAATCTTGAGCAGTGTAATAATTTGTTTCGTATTTAGGTTGTGCAAATCCCATAATTGATTGATTAATACACAAAGATAGGCATAAAATGAATCATAAGCAAACATTCTTCAAAATCATAATAACAGCAGAATCGCTTTTTTGATTTGAACTTGATTGTGTTTTTGGGCGAAAAATAGAAAGATAACTCGCCAAAACTTACTTTTTTTGCAATTTTGGCAAGAAATAGAAAGATAAGTCGTCAAAATTAATGGCTGGAATTTATAAAATCCTACTATTACACATATATAATGTAAAATATCATTTATCTTTGCAAAAAATCTTGCTTGTTTTATAAGTTATATTTACAAGAAAAAAGCCACACAAATAAAGCGTAGCTAATAAAACCGATTCTATGTGCTAATTGCTTGCGCAATGCGTCACGAAAACGTCCTAAACGATTCGGTTACGCAAAGATAGGTAACTTTTGCAGCAAAACAATATAACTTTCAATTCTCAACTTTCTATTTTCAACTCATAAAAACATGTATATACTCAACCAAGTACTCGAAAAAATCTTATTTCTTGATGTCGAAACGGTCTGTATGCCCGAAAGTTTTGACGAAATGTCGGAAAAAATGCAGGAGCTTTGGGTTAAAAAATCCAATAAGTTTCAAAATGCAGAAAAAAGCCTTGACCCTGTGGAATTGTATTTTGAAAAGGCAGGGATTCAAGCTGAATTTGGCAAAATTATTTGTATCTCCGTAGGTTATCTCATGTTAGAAGATGGTAAAATGGTAATGAAAACCAAGTCTTACTACGGACATGACGAATATAGTCTGCTTGTGGAATTTGGGGAGGCAATGAATCACTTTTTTGCCAAAGACCCGACCATCAAAAAAATCTGTACGCACAATGGAAAGGAATTTGACATTCCATATATATGTCGCCGCATGTTGGTGAATCGTGTGCCTTTGCCCAAGACTTTTGATATTGCAGGCAAAAAACCTTGGGAGATTCAATTTATTTTGGATACACAAGAAATGTGGAAGTTTGGCGACTTAAAAGCAACCACAAGTTTGGATTTGCTTGCCGCTATTTTTGGGATTGCTTCGCCCAAAGATGACATAGATGGCAGCGAAGTGAGTCGTGTGTATTGGAAAGAGCATAATTTGGAGCGCATCAAAACCTATTGCGAGAAAGATGTGGTTACAACGGCGCAAGTATTTTTGGCGTTGAATCAGTTGCCTTTGTTGAAAGATTAGTAGGTTTTTAGGCAGATTTTTGCAAATAAATGGTTAGTTTGTGAAAATCTGCCTAACATTTTCTACGGATAAATAATTTTTGCGGGACTTCCCACAGCGATGGTATTGGCAGGAATATTTTGCATAACCAATGAATTTGCGCCAATTATGACATTATCTCCGATAGAAAATGCGCCCAATATTTTTGAGCCAACTCCCATTTCTACATTTTTACCAATGATAGGTCCATTCCCAAATTTATGCTTATGTCCGATTGTACAATTTTGATGAATGACAAAGCCTTCTCCAATCTCACAACGAGAACCGATTACCGTACCAAGTCCATGCCGAATTTCCAAGCCTACGCCTATATTGACAGAATAATAAATTTCGCAGCCACCCATTTCACGCATCAAACCATGCAATTCGCTTAATAGCGGGTCTTTTGCATTTTGCTGAAAAAGGGCATTGCCAACTCTGTACAAAAAAACAGCTAAATACGCACTACTATGCACAATTTTAAGCAAAATTTGTGCTTCTGTGAGTTCAGGATAGTGGTATAAAATATCTGCTTGCGTCTTTTGAAATCCCTTCAAAATAAAAGTGGCATGAATATCAGGCGTATAAGTAGAACGAAAAGATTTCGCAAATAAAAAGTCAGCAAATGCTAATATCATAATCTAATAGTTTGAAAATAAAACATTTAGTTGATTAGTAGAGCTTGTTCATGATTTTTCTAATAAACTCTCTTACACAACCTTCCCCCCCTTTTTTGGTCATTTTGAGAATATTTGGAATTGCCAAAATTTCAGGTTCAGCATCTGCAGGACAAGCGGCTAGTCCTACGTTTGATAGTGCCTCAAAACAATTGATATCATCGCCAATATAAGCTACATTTTCGAGTGTAATACCTTCTTTTTCACATATTTCTAAAATAGCGGCTAATTTCCCCCCATGTATTTTGCCTTGATATAAATAATCAACTTGCAGTTTTTTCGCACGATTCTCTACTATTTTTGTATTTTCGGAAGTGATAATCGCTGTTTTGATACCCGATTTTCGTAGCAAAGATAAACCCATGCCATCATGTGTATTGAATTTTTTCAACTCATCGCCATGTTCGGAATAGTACATACCTGCATCTGTCAAAACGCCATCTACATCTGTGGCAAATAATTTGATTTCCTTTTGTCTATTTTGCTTATTCAATACATATTTTTTCATCAAAGACTCTGCCACTATCCAATCACTCGGCTCATCTAATTCAACGAGCGTATGCTCAGGCATTTCGTAAATGCCTATTTTGCCTGACAAACGATTTTGACTTGCTTGTATTGCCCCCACAGAACTGATATAAAAAGCCCCATTTTCCATTAATTCTGCTTCAAAATCTTGTCTTCTTGGGCGATTTTGATAGTCATAGTTTTTAGAAGTGCCATCTTTGTTCCAAAAAAAACGTTTAAAAGGCACACATGTTAAGAGGGAATCCAAGTTTTCATTTTTATATTGTACAAGTGCCTCCTCAAAATGATGCGTTTCTGTCAAGGGCGAAGTTGCTTGTACCAATAAAAATGCGTCGTCAGCCTCGTATTTCATCTGAGATAAAAATTCTAACATTACGCTTTCTGTACTTGCTGTATCATTTGCATTTTCTGCACTTCTGTCAAATACCTGAACTTTTGACATAGCAAATCCCAATACAATCGTTTTTATCGCTTCGCAATCGGTTGCTACGTATATTTCTGTAACTTCTTTTGTGTTTTGTAAGGCGAGAAGGTTCCAATATACGAGAGGTTTTCCACAAAAAAGTTGAATATTTTTCATGGGAATAGATTTACTTCCACATCTTACAGGAATAAAAGCAATCATTTTTTTCATTTCTTTGCTCATTAATGGTTGTTAAATACGATATTAAATCTACTACTTTTGTTAATAATATAACGCTTTGAGAAATAATTCTCAAAGCGTTAATAAGTTGTATATCAAGGATAAATTAACGTTTTCTGTATTTGAGTTTATCTCTTTGCACAGCTTCAATTTCAAGAATTTGTGTCTTCTTGTGTGCCAATGCAGGATATATTCCTTTTTTCAAATCACGACACAACTTAGCCATTCCAGCAGGCTCCAAAGAAGCTGCATGATCTGTGCCTTTCCAGGTTCTATCCAAGGTAAAATGTCTTTCTATCCATTCTGCACCCAAAGTATAGGCAGCACCATCTACGGCAATTCCTAAATGATGTCCAGAAAATCCAACAGATTTTACTCTATTGCCATATTCTTCTGTAATACGGGTAATTTCTAGCAAACAAATGTCTTCAAATGGAACAGGATAGCCCGAAGTACAAGAATATACAACCAATCTATCTTTTGCTTGTCCCGTTTCTTCAAAGAAAGCGACAATCGCTCTTTCTTCCTCTTGTGTTGTCATACCAAAAGAAATATGTACTTCTCCTGTAAATTCGTCTCTCAAAATGCCCAACATTTCAAAGTGATTGTTGCAAGCAGAGGGTACTTTTAAGAATTTAGGACCAAAAGAAATCATTTCTCTTGCAGAAGTGCTATCCCACACAGATGTAGAATACTCAATACCAATGCTTTCGCAATATTCTTTCAAGATAGTGTGCTGCTCAACATTGAACTCCAAAAACTCACGATGTGCCCCATACGTTGCACCATACGAATTATTGGGATTAGGATGTGGGGTATCATATTGCTCTGGTGTTAGTAGCTCTCTATTGTTGCGTTTTTGGAATTTAGCTACATCTGCGCCACACTCCTTTGCCTTCAATATCAACGCTTTAGCGATTTCCATTTCTCCTTTGTGATTACAACCTATTTCGGCTATCACCTTGGGATATTTGTAAGTCATATTGTATTTATTATAATTAAGTGATGAAATAACTGAAATAATTATGTTTTATTGCGTTTTTCGATAAACAAACCCATAATCCTAGAAATAAATTTAACTTCCTTGTATAGTTTGCTGAAAGCCTAATGAATCACATAGTTATTATATTACTAAAAAAACAGTATCTTTCAATCATAAAGTGATTTAGAGAGGACAAAAGTAATAAAAAATCTAATAGTGTACAAAGTTTTATCTATTTTATCAAAATATTTATTTCGCATCACCATTGAGAAATAGAAAAAAAGTATGTTAAATGTTATACTTAATATAGTTATGCTTTTGTTTGCAAAACGGTCATGTAAAATAAGCTTTTTCACAGGACATAGTAGGACAATATATTAAGATTATTTTGGCTGCTACCTTCAAACATTGTACTTTTGTGCACTTATTTTGATTTAATAAAATAAAGATGCGCTTAATTAGGAATGAAAAATAAATAAACGGATAATCTATCTGAAAAACCACGCAAAGCCACACTTATAGTGAGCCGTAGTCGAAATAAAGATATAAAGACACAAAGAAAACAATATCAATGCTTTGCGGCTTTGCCCCTTTTTTTCTTTGCGGGAACATTGGCTAGTTATTTATTTTTCATTCCTTAGAGATAATTTAGGCATCATTTAGGGATCATTTTCTTGTGTATATATGCTAAAAAAATTATTTTCTAATGCAATCATTGCAGCAATGGCTCCACAAATTCCCAAATTTGCTGGACTTTTTGTGTTACGATGGACAACGCCATACCTTACACCAGAAGATTATGGGATTTTTGGGACAATTTTTGCGTATGATGGGGCGTTGAGTGCATTTAGAGAAATGGGAATAGGCATGTTACTCATGCGCTCTTACTTCGCTTACCCTACCCGCTGGAAAATAGTTTGGCAACAATTAATGGGATTGTCGTATGCTTGGAGCATTATTTTTAGTTTTTTGCAAGTATTATTGCTCTATTTTATCATTCCTAAAGAGGCTGCAGAGAATAAATGGATTATTATTGGCTTGATTGTCGTGCCTGCATTATTGTTTGATAGGGTCATTTTATTTGGTTCGCTCATTCAACAGTATAAAGAAAAGTTTGCTTATATTGGGCTGTCAAGTATTTGCTCGGGCTTGATAAGTATTTTATTTAATTTTGTGTTTATTGCCCACTTCAAAATGGGCTATGTAGGCATGATGCTTGCACCGATTATGGGTAGATTGGTACAGTATTTTTTCTTTGTTATTCCTTTATGGTTTACCTATAAAATCACCCCTATTTTTCGGTTTAAAAAGCATAGGATAATGCAAAATTTAAAGATTACAATTCCTACTATTCCACATTATTACTCGTCCTATTTCCTCAACTCATCAGATAGGGTGGTTATGGACGCAATGCACATTCCACAAGCCGAAATAGGGTTATATAATACGGCGTATAATATGGGGAATTACTTCTTTTTGCTCACAGATGCTTTGGGAAAAGCGTTTTCGGCAACAAATGGAAAACTCTGGTTTAAAGGTACAGAGCAATCCAAAATTGATAGACGAAACCTCATTTTTCTTTTTCAAGGTGCATTTTTGATGCTCACACTCACCACTTGTTTATGGATGAAAGAGTTTTTTATCATCTTTTTTAGAAATCCCGATTTTCAAGTAGTGTATCCTTTGGCGATTCTCATTGTGATGGGCTATAATTACCGACCTTTGTATTGGGCTTCGATAAATGCTTTGATTTATGAGAAAAAAACCCAATTTATTTGGCGCATTACTTTTACAGCAGGTATTTCTAATGTAATACTCAATCTTGTTGGGATTCCGATTTGGGGCTACAAATTTGCTGCTATTTCTACCTTTATTTCGCTCTTTATCAATGGTTTTCTGGGATTTTTTATTCATGCTTACAAGGAGCTAAAAGATGTATATTATTATCCATATATATGGATGTTAGTATTTATCGTTTTGACAGTGATAGCCTATCTCTGCAAAGATTTGGACATTATTTGGAAGGGCGTTCTGACTACCTGTTTTATGGGTATGGGAGCTTACATTTTTTATAAGAGTAAACATTATTTCCAAAATATTGATATATGAAACAGCCAAGTAGATTGCAATACTTACTTTTTAAACTATATGACAGCCTAAGTTTTAGGTGGACTCGCTATTTTATAAGACCTTATCGACTTTGGAAAGTGATGAACACAATTGGCGGAACTAAAGTAGGCTTAAAAGTCAATGGCGAGTGTGTGCTTACGCCGAATACTTTTTTGGGCGAAAACGTAAACCTCAATGGTATGCACATCAAAGGAAAAGGAAAAGTGGTTATTGGCAACAATTTCCACTCGGGTACAGGTTGTTCCATGATAACGTCTTATCATAACTACGAAGGAACAAAAATCCCGTATGACAGTACATTTATTACCAAAGATGTTATCATAGAAGATAATGTTTGGTTAGGCGATGATGTGATTGTTTTGGGCGGCGCAACGATTGGTGAAGGGGCTATCATTCAAGCGGGCAGCATCGTGGTTTCGTCTATTCCTAAATATGGCATCGCAGGTGGACACCCTGCCAAAGTATTCAAATCAAGAGATGTAGCACATTATGAAGCATTAAAAGCAGCTAAATTATTTCATTAATATATGACGATTTACAAAGAAATTTTGCGTTATTATTTTGGTGACAAAATATTAGGATTAGATAAGGATTTTAGAAAAATGATTTTGCTAAGTTCCTTCAAAAAAAGATTACATCAAGCTGTACATTGTTTGGGCGCAATCCTAAATCCGGAAAAAACACCACATAATCACCACTCTATCAAGAACAAAATTTGTTTCTATGCCGAAACTAAAAATCAATACGATGCTTTATTTCCGCTCTATGAGAGAATGGAAGATGCGATTTTCATGACTAATTTTGCTTTAGTGTCAGTAGAAAGATATACTCCTCCTTTTCCCGATAAAGTGCCTTTTTATTTTGTAGATTTGTCCCAAACCCGTCAAATTTTGTGGAAAATGCCGTTGCATTTCTTGGCACTTTTGGGCTATTCTCCTCGAAAAATGTACTATAATATTGCCAATTTCGTGCTTGCGTATGGAAAATATGAATCTTACCTTCAACTCTTAGCAGCCGAAAAGCCCAAAGCAGTGGTTTTGTCAAATGACCACAATAGTTCGGGTAGAGCCTTGATGTTAGCGGCACAAGCAACAAATATTCCCAGTATTTATGTTCAACATGCAGCTGTAGGCGACATATTTCCGCCTCTTTCCTTTGATTTGTCCTTGTTAGATGGGCATGCAAGCCATGATATTTATGCGAAATTAGGGAAAATTCGTGGAAAAGTCAGCTTAATTGGGATAGCAAAATTTGATGCCTATTATCATTTGCGCAATAAAAATGAACAAGTAAAAAGCCTGGTTGTGGCGTTCAATGCCTTGGATAACATTGATTTAATTGCCGAATTGATACAAAAAATACAAAATGCGTTTCCTGCCTTACAAATATATGTGCGCCCTCACCCAAGAGACAAACGAGATTTGCAAGTACTTGCAGCCTTGGGCGTAGGCATTTCCTTGTCTCATATCGAAAATACCTTTGATTTTTTGCAAAAAGTAGATATGCTTATCTGTCAAAATAGTTCTGTACATTTAGATGCTACAATTATGAATGTGGTAAG
>JAAFHL010000290.1 GCA_013298365.1 Bacteroidota bacterium
GAACAATGCGACTGCCAATACTTTGGCAGAAAAGAAAGTCGAAATTTCCCATATTTTTGATTGGTATAGCGTTGATTTTCAAGGGGGTGTGATTCCTTTTCTGAACAAATATGTTTCGACAAAAATAAAAGATAATGCCAAAATTTCGTTTAAAGAATATGATTGGCGTTTAAATGAATAAAAATTTGTGGATATTTGTGCAGATTTTCATACAATATGCCCAATACGTCTTCTATCTTGCATAGAATTTTTACCTTACTATCTGGCACTTTGCTGGCACAGATAGTAAGTTTTTTGTTGTTGCCCATCATTGGAGACCTATATTTGCCCGCCGAAATCGGCATTTCAGAAGCATTAATTGCCACCGTTATGCTATTTGCGGTAGGCATAAATGGGGGCTTTGAATTGGCAATGATGCTTCCAAAAGAAGAGAAAATAGCGCAAACTATCACACAATTTGGCTTATATATTTCTTTATTTTTGGGTGGAATATTAGGTTTCACTTTGTTATTATTTGGAAAAAAAATCATACTTAGCTTACATCAAATCGAATTAAGCGAAACTTACCCTTGGCTACCTTTTTTATTATTGTTAGAAGGCTTATTGCAGTTACTACGTTATTATTTCATGCGGCATAATGAATTGCGAGCCATTTCCGTGGGAAAAGTATTGAATATCTTGACAAGAAATGGATTAAGTATTTTGTTTTCTTATTTTTTGTGGAGTTATCAAGGATTAATTTTCGCCTTTTTTTTGGGACAAATCGGCAACCTACTTCCCTTTCTTTATGTAATGGCAAAAAAACGATTACCTTCTTTTGATTGGAAATTTGAAATAGCTGATTTTCAAGCAATTTGGCGAGATTATGGCGATTTTCCAAAGTACGGAATGGCGAGCATTTGGCTCAGTACTGCGGCAAAACAACTGCCTTTTTTTCTATTTCCTGTTTATTTTTTATCTGCCGAAACCATGTTAGGCAATTATGCTTTTGCTTGCAAAGTATTAGGGATTCCTTTGGTATTGAGTTTCATTGCAGGAGATATTTTTTATCAAAAAGCCGCAAAATTAGCGTATAGTACGAACCTTGAACTTTACTATTTTAGCCTAAAAACAAGCATTATTCTCTTTGTTATTGCAATTATTCCTTTTTCTATGCTTTATTTGGGTGGAAATGACTTATTTCATTATTTTTTAGCGGAAAAATATCAAGCAGCAGGGAAATATACACAAGATTTAGCCCCTTATTTTGGTTCGCTTTTTGTCGCAATTCCCCTTACTTATCTTATAGATGTGCGCAGAAAATTGAAGGCTTATTTAGTGCTAAACCTCCTTTTTCTTATTATAAAAACCTCATTATTAGTAATTTGCGGAAAAATATGCAAAGCAGATGAAACGATTTTATATTTTTCTTATATTGGCACTTTACTCAATTTCGCACAAATTATTTATTGTCTTTGGCTTGCGAAAAGAAACTGATTATCAAAGCTTCATCATATTACTTGGTGCAAATTTATGGTGCATATTAGAAACCTAAATTTTGCACCATAAATTTACAGTAACTCAAATTATGTGTAAAATAAAAGCGATTCTATGACATTTTTTGTGGTTCTTCTTTTGGTAGTGATAGGGCATTGCCCTATCACTACCAAAAGAAGGTGTTTTTATAGTATGTCCACAAAATTTGTCAGACAACCATAAAACCTTACTCTACCACCACTTTTTTCACTACTTTTCCTTTTGAAGTTATCACTTCCAAAATATACATACCTTTTGCAAAAGTAGAAACGTTTATTGAATCTGTTTTTTCAGCAAAATACCCCCTTTTTCCAGTCATATCAAAGAGTGAAATTGATGCTATCTTTTCCGAAGAAACAATAGAAATGAACTCATTTGCAGGATTTGGATAAACAATAATATCCTCATTTTCAGGATTTTCTATTGAAGTACATGGGTCAAAAATAACATATACCTGCCCAGCAAAAGCATCACATAAGCTGCTATCAGCGGCAATAAAATTTAGTGAATATAAACCTGTTTGTGTGATAAGAACTGAGTCTGTAGTTGCACCTGTATTCCATTGATATGTATAGCCCTGCAAGAAAAGTGGACTCCCTGGCTGATTAATAAAGTCTTTGTCAAAACCTATAGTTGTAGGGCTTTCATATTGACAAAAATACATAGTATCAGGATAGCCCCAAACAATTGTAGGTGCTGAATTTACCGTAATCATGGCATAATCATAACTTGTATCTATGCCACAGATAATTCTACGCTCGTAAAAAGTCGTAAAAGGCGGCGTGATAATCGGCTCTGCATCAGTAGGATTTGATACGCCCGTAGTAGGCGACCAAAGATAGCTACAACCTGCCTGTATAGGCGTAACTTGCTGTGTTTGAACGCTATTTCCGAGACAACAAGCGTAATCTGAAATGAGCGTTGTGTCGATAAGCTGTGCAGAAAGTGCGTTGCAAGCAAGCATGAAAATGAGGAGAAAAATGTGTTTCATACAAATTTGTATTAAAATAAGAACAAAGTGAAAATGATTGGGATTCACGCAGATAAGGAACGAGTGAAAAATAACTTGTTAAGGTTGTCCATTCTGTAAGAATCCAGAAACCTCATACTTAAACACTTAGCTTTTCTGGATTCTTGCAGAATGCTTATCTTATTTTTCACTCATTCCTAAGGGAGATTTCGCAGATAAAAAACAAGTTTTGCATCTGCGTTATCTGCTATCATCTGCGTATATCAGCGAGACAAAGTAAATCATTTCCACCTTCTTTTTTTCTAAAATCGGCTCAAATGTCTTATTTTCTGCCCAAGCAGTTGTATATTGCGCTCCATTATCATTTATATGTTGCAATTATCTATATTTGTTGTCTCCTTGTTCTTCTCTTTTACAAATGTGCAAACGATTTGTGAAGATTGTATTTCTGCCACAGAAGCCGCAAAACACATTGGTGAAACGGTAAAAGTACAGGCAAAAGTGGCACATATTTATACAGGAACTTTGGGTAATTCGTCTGTGATGTATTTTAATTTAGAAAAAAAATTTCCACAAAATCCGCTTGCTATTAGAATAGAACCTGAAAATCAAGGTAAATTTAAAGATAAACAAAAATATGATGGAAAAACCATCATTGTTACAGGCAAGGTCTATTTGCAAGAAAATGAATACAGCCCAAAACCTTGTATTCGTGTCGAAAATCCCACAGAAATAGAAGTTTTAGCCTTATAAAACTTACCCCAAAAGGTATTTTTCTCTATAAAAATGGGGTTGCAACCCCATTTTTATAGAGAAAAATAAGCGTTTTATTATAAATTTGTTTCATTTGTAAAAAAAAGGTAATATTGCCAACGCAAAATATTCTATTTACTTACTTATAACATATGAAAAAACTATTTCCACTGATTGTAGGAATTGACGGCTATCAAAGTGTACGTCCACTATATGGTTGCATCAATGATGCCCAAAGAATCAAAACCTATATCGAATCTCCTTTCATTCAAAGCAAAATAAGCCCAACGCCCATGCGCTTTCTGACAGAAGAAAAGGCAACAAAAGCAGGTATTGTTGCTGCATTTGAAGCGATTGCAAAGGAAATTGGGGCAGAAGATATTTTCTTTTTTTATTTTTCGGGGCATGGTGTGAGAGAAAAAACAACTATTCCCCTTTTTACACAAGCAGAAGCAGATGGCGCAATCGAGACTTTGGTTTGCTTTGACTCAAAAGTAGCGGGGGGGGCAGGTTATAAAGACAATACTTTTTTGGCTGACAAAGAGTTACGTTATCTTTTAGCGCAAATTGCTGCTAAAAAAGCAAGGATTTTTACCGTTTTTGATAACTGTCATTCGGGCGATAACACAAGAGCAATCGTAAATGAATTAAATTTTCAAGATACAAAAAGTGAAACCATAGAAGCTCGTATTGTAGATTTGAGTGCTGTGCCTGAAAGGGCGTGGGAAGGATTTATTTTTGCTGATAAAATAGCCAAAAGTAAATTAGATGGCAGCGTTCCCCTGATAGAAATCATTCCCCTTGCACCACATATTCATATTTCGGCATGTAGAGATGTAGAAAAAGCGTATGAAGGTCCACAAGATGATGGCAAAAGAGGCGGCTATTTTACCAAGGCTTTTACGCAAATTATGCAAAGCACACAAGGCAATATTTCCCTCTATCACCTGCAAACTCGCCTTTCAAATTTGCTTCGCAGAACAGATAATAAGTCTCAAAATCCCCAAATTGATGTATATTCGGGCAATCCGATGGACATACATCGCACTTTTTTGTTTTCGGATATTGGAAATGTAGGAGAAGCTTTTGGCTATCTTGACCAAACGTCAGCAGGAACTTTTCATATTTCTTTGGGAGCTTTGAATGGGATAAAAAAAGACACTAAAATTAGCATTTCTGCGCAAAAAGATAGCTCAAAAACTTGGGCAGCGACTGTTAGCAAAGTTACGCCAGGCTATGCAGTTGTTGCGATTATAGGTCATTTTGTTTATGATAAAACGGATACCTATAAAGTAACGGCAAAAGTTGAGAATTTTGCGAAGGTAAATGTTCTATTAGATACCGATTTAGATAATGGCGTTGCGAAAAAAAGTTTGGAAACACACCCTTATTATCAAAGATATTTTCAATTTGTGCATGTTGAAGATGAGGCAGATTATGTGTTAAGAGCTTGTAGGGAAAATGGCGTAGATTTTTACAAAATGACTTTGCATTGCGACCACCGCCCTCTTGTTCAGCCTGTTGCAGATTTTAGCCCGCTAAAATTGCAATTTATCATAGACGATTTGAAACAAATTTCGGAATGGCGTTTTCTAAAAGATTTTAAGCATGATGAAAAGGTAGCAGAAACCATTTTGGACGGTATAAAAGTCCGTTTGTATCAAATGGATTTGTCGGAGCCTAACAACCCTGATTCTCAAAGAGTTGAAAGAAAATTAGATATAGACAAAATGACTACGACTGTGCATACAACAGAAGTAGGTGCAAAAGGAGAATTATTCTCTTGGATTCGTTTTGAAATAGAGAACACAACAGGTTCAGAAGTGTATATTAGTTTCATTATGTTAAGTTCGCTTTTTGGTATCACAACCAATGTGCTAAAATTGGAAGCAGGGGTAGATGCAGATAGAATATTACTTAGACCCAAGGAAATTGCGAAAACAAGGTCTGTTAAGGCGCAACCTGGATTTTTCCGCTTTACCATAGATGACCATATTATAAAGGATAATTGGGTGGGTCAAAACCTTAATTTTAAACTCATTGCCTCCACAAATCCTTTTATGACGAGTAATTTAAGCAAAGAGGACATACTGCCACCTTATACAAGTAAAGAACGAATAGCTTCTAAAGGCGTAACATTTAGTGATGAGGAAGAAGATGTGGCAGCAGATTTTTGGTTTAGCAAAGATATTGAGTTGTTTTTTCGGAATCCGAATTATAAGTGAGGGCGGAAAGTGCTGATAATGCGTAATTGAACTGAAATTTTAGTTCAATTACGCTTATTTTCGTGTTATCAAAACCATAAATAGTCGTGTAAAATTAAACTCATGCAAATGTTGAGCGATTTATTTCTTTTCTATTATGTTACGTATTTCTTGTTCCGTTTTTTTTGCCACAATAGCGATTTGTGAGACAGTTATCCCTAATTTGTGCATTTCTGTTATCATTTCTATTTCTTTTTCATCTCTGCCCTTCTTCAAACCATCTTTTTCTGCGGTTTCTGTTACTTGCCTTATCCCAATATAACTCAAACGACTTTTCTCATAATCTTCACGCTGCTGTTTTGATAAATTAGCCACTTCCGCAATATTAAAAGCTTGTGCAAAAACAGATTCATTCAAGATTTGCGGAATATTTTCCATTGTCTCTAAATTTTTCAAAAAGTATGCCCACTTATCAAAATGCGTTTCTAGCTCAAATTCCGTTTTTTGAAATGCTGGCATCTGCAAAAATATAAGCCCCAACTTATCATAAAAAGGGTCATCATATTGGTCTTTCAACACAACATAACGATCGAATTTTGCTATTTTTTCAGGCTCATACCAAAAGTCTAATACCGCTATAAAATAAATTGCACTTAGTTCAAAACTCCATTCTCCTCGTCTTGCCTGTTCTCGTATCGGATAACTAAGATAATACAATGCCCTATCCTTGAAAAAATCTACTTTTGCTTTTTGCATTTCAACAATGAATCGTTCCCCACTTGCCGATTTGCAGTGAATATCAAAAAATGCCTTCCGTTCTTCAATCGTATCAGGCAGTTGTTCAACGTTTTGGAAAGTCAAATCTGCAATTTGATGATGCTGAGGCAGTAACTGATTCAAAAAATCAATTAACAAGTTCTTGTTTCCTTCTTCTCCAAACAGTTTT
>JAAFHL010000291.1 GCA_013298365.1 Bacteroidota bacterium
AGATGCCTTAGCCTTGCCATTGAAGCCTATATGCCTCAATCATCAATCAAAGGGATTGCCGTTTCTGGGCTATGTGTTGTATCCACATACGGTTAAGTTGGCACAAAGAAGCCGAAAAAGGTTTATTGAAAAATATAAAAACTATACGTATCAGCTTGAAATAGCAAACTGGACACAAGCCCAATATCAAGCACATATACTACCTTTGATAGCTTATACAGAAAAAGCAGATGCTAAGGCATTTCGAGAAAAAGTAATACAGGATAGTAAGCAAAGGCTCTAATCGTGTGCTGCGTGGCGGTAGCTGGAAGAACAATGCGCAGAATGTGCGTTGTGCAAATCGTAACAACAATACGCCCGATAATCGCAACAACAACTACGGCTTTCGTGTTGTGCGTCTCCCTTAGCTCAAAAGGAAATGGAGGTTTCCAAATGAACAGTTTACTATTCCTTTTCCCATGTATGTGGGACAAAAATGAGGGTTTTTCCCTTTTCAAGGCAGCTTTAGTAGGACGTATGGAATACGTTTCGAAAGGGCTGTTTTTTTTGGGGGGGGAGGAAGGATAGTAGTGAGCTTGGTCGTTAAACCCTACGAAGGTCTGCGACCATTCGTAGGGTTACTACTACACTCACCTTACGAGTGGTCGCAGACCCTCGTAAGGTTTATCAAGGTTTATCAAGGTTTATCAAGGTTTATCAAGGTTTATCAAGGTTTATCAAGGTTTATCAAGGTTTATCAAGGTTTATCAGACCCTCGTAAGGTTTATTACCACACATATTTTTATCGCACGTATTTTGGATATTTCTACGCATTTGCAAGAAAAAATGACATAGGCATGAAAATGTAGCTTATTTTTACGTATCATTGCCTATTATTTCACGTCTCATACCAATTTTGTATCATGAAAAAAATACAATTACTGTTACTTTTTGTTGCATTTACAGGCATTGCCGCTGCACAAGCCGACCTTCAAGCTATCTGCAACAGCCTCGAAAATGCACAAGTTTTTGTGAATTATCGCAATTTCAAAAACGACTTTGAACAAATGAACAAGGCACTTGGCAATCAAAGTAATCTTACCTATCAAGAATACGAAGAACTGCACTATGCCTACAACGACACCCGCAAACGCTACAACGAATTTTTGGGCGGGGTAAAACGGGATTTATCTACGTTTCAAACCATCAAAATCATGGCGGGAAATGAGGCAGAAGCCAAAAACTATGCGAAAAAATATGTGGAAGACTATCGCAAAGTGATTGATGAGTATGAGAAAAATTATTTGCCTGTGTATCAAAGACTTAGTGCGAAAGGGAAATCTATTCCACCTGCCTTAATATTGGCAAGTTTTGAGGCGTTTGTGATGGTAATAGATTTTATCAAGCATAGAAAAGAATTGAGAGAGGAGCATCTTAATGCCATTTTGGGGGTTGTTAATACGTTTTTTTACAACAAATTGGAGATGAAGTCTTGGGATAATTTGGAAATTCGTTTTAATGGCACTGCTGGTACCGGCGGAGAAGGTGTGCCGCCTCGCCCCTTGCCTGTGAGTGTTACCGAACCCATAGATATAGCACCGCCTATTTTTTCAGATATGAGTGGCTATATAGAATTTAAGTATTTAGATGCAAAACAGCAGCCCGAAAATATGGGTTTTGCCAAATCAGGTGGCAAAGACCTGGGGGTAGAAGTGCTTATTTCGCCTACCAAAGTAGAAACTGTACCTATTTATACGCACTATTTTAGTTCTACACAGGCTTACGGAGAAGGCACACAGTTTATGATGAAGGTAAACAACTCGGCGGGCATGTATATTTTTGCACTCAATAGCGACAATGACATCAAGTTTTTATATCCTTACGAAAATGATAAGGTAACATGTGGCAAAGCGAGCAAAGGGAACGGACTCATCAGCTCAAACAATGCAAAAGACCTTGATGTATTACCTGCTACGCCTGTTGTGGGGCAAGATATAGACGGCAATACGGTGTTGCCTACACAAGATTGTAGCGTTGTGCCACCTGTCAATCGTTATTTCACGATTAGAGGGGCAGGCACATCCGAGAATTTTTGTGTACTGCTCACAAAATCCGAGCTTGACCCCAAAGATTTGGCACGTAGATTAGAAGCAGAAAGCGGATCTTTGAATGAAAGATTGACGAAAGTATTTAGCAATCAAATTATTTCGCCGAGAGATGCAATAGTAAGTATCGAAAATAATCGAGTGAATTTTAATGCAGATGCAGCACAAAACAGCGTAATGCCGCTTGTGTTTGTGATAAAAAGGAAATAAAGGGTGGGTGTGCGGGCTGAAGCCCGTAAATTTGTTTTAAGCCCTTCGGCATTTACCCAATTTCTTGTAAGTGTGTTGCTACGCAAGAACACTTTGACACCGACATAAGGAAATGGATTGAAGTTCATTCCACCCTGTCAGGGTTAAACCCTGACAGGGTGGAATTTTTTTTTTATTGTTTTTTTATGCACAATTATGGTAAAAGTTCCTGCCGATTTTCTATGTCGTTATCAAACTTACAGAAACCTGGGGGTAAGTTTGTCAGAAATACGGGCTAAAGCCCGTACTCCCGTTTGTAAATCAAGTATTTGGGCTGCCATAATACCCTAAAATACGTCCTACTTGCAAAAGTTGTTCTACCGCTTCTCTGCCTTTTTCACCCAAAGAAAGCGAATATTCATTTACATACAAATTGATATGGGCTTGCTGCACTTCTGCCGACATTTCCTGTGCATGTTCGGCAATAAAAGGCTGTACAATGTCTTTATTTGCAAAAGCAAATTCAATGCTTGCTCGGAGTTGATTTTCTACTTTTCGGATAGTTTCTTGTCCCAAACTTCTTTTTGCCACGATTGCACCAAGTGGAATCGGCAATTTTGTGTTTTTTTCCCAATTTTCGCCTAAATCCTGAATTAAACGCAAGCCATAGTCAGGGTAGGTAAAGCGGTTTTCATGAATAATGACACCTGCATCTATTTCGCCTGACATTAAAGCAGGCATAATATCATGAAAAATGTATTCTTTTTTGTTGCGCAAGCCAGGCGCAAAAAAGGTAAGCAATAAATTTGCCGTTGTATTTAAGCCTGGAATCCCAACTGTCAAACCTTCTTCAATGATTTGTGCAACGGTAAGCGGGCGTTTTGAGATAAGTAGCGGTCCGCAATTATGCCCTAATGCACTTCCTGCGTCAAGTAATTCGTACTTGTCCATCACAAGCCCGTAGGTATTATAAGAAATTTTTACCACATCTGGCTCGCCATCAATCGCAAGTTGATTGAGGTGGAAAATATCTGCCATATTTACCGTATAGGACAAGTCTTGCGTATCTATTCGCTTGTGAATCAATGCCTCAAACATAAAAGTGTCATTGGGGCAGGTGCTAAGTGCGAGTGAAAGCGTTTTCAATTGTTGAAATATTGATGGTTAAAAATCGAAATTTAGTGGCTGTGATTTGTACGCATAACCGAATCCATGATGCGTTTTGTCTCTTTTTCGTCAAAGGCATATCTTTCTTGGTATTCGGAAATAAAAGGCATTTTGCGAAAAATCTTCTTCTTTGTTTCGTAGCGAGCCGTCATAGAAGGATTGCTTGGAAAGGGCGTGAGGGTATTGTAGACCCATTTTTGGGGAATAAAATAGGTATTTTTATCATATTTGATAAATTCACCAAAGTATTTTGCCCCATCTAATAAAATAGAATCTTCTTTTAACACAGAAACATAGATAGCTTCTGCTTCTTCGGGGGTAACTTCTTTGGAGACAAATAACTCATTCCACACTACATATTCACTGCCTGTTGCATTGAATATACCTTCTGTTTCTACTATGAAACTTCCTTTTATGCTACTTTGTTCAAGTTTTGTTTCAAAATTATGTTCTCCTATCGTTAATTCTATGTCTTCAAGCCCCTCAGCAGCAACTTTATAGGCTTTGCCATCAATATTGACTTCGATATTGCTAACCATTGGATTGTCTATGCTTACCTTTACCTTTTCTGCTTGTGTACAAGCAGAAAAAAGAAGTAAAACAATTATAGATTTTATATCTATTTTCATATTTTCTTGAATTTCAAGGTGTTACCTGTTCCGCCCACCATACTATATTCAAGGCTTTGGGCATCTACACGAATTAAACTAAAACAAGAAGCGTCAAACTGTCCTTTGGTCATAAAGATTTTTTGCCCTTTTAAATCAACTGAACTCGCAGCAGCGCAGTCTTTGTCGGTTTCAGCAGAAACTTCAAGACTTTCTTTTGATACTTCTTTGCCATCATAAATGGTGATAAAATCATTCCCTTTGATTTCAATAATATTTTTGCTATCATCAAGGGATTGCCATTTTCCCTGCAAAGAAGCAACAATATCACCTTTGCTTGTATCTGTTTTTGGTGCTGCTTCGGCATTTTCTGCTGTTTTTTGCTCCGTTTTTTCGGTTTTGGGACTACAGCCAACAAGAAAAGCGATGCTTAGGAGCGGAATAAAAAATAATTTTGTGTACATAATTATTTGAGTTAAAATGATAGTGCGTTGCAAATATGCTAAATTTTGCGTATATACAGGCAAAAAAAGACACAGATTTACAAAAAAGGTAAATCTGTGTCTTTTCTATACATTCATTATCAATATTTTACCAATTTGGTGCAGAATGTTTTGCCATTTTTATCTTGAATATAGATAAAATACATGCCCTTTGCCAAAGAGGAAAGTGATAGCTCATTTTCGCCTATAGCTAAGTTACCTTGTTGATATACCGTATTTCCATACATATCAATCAGGCGCATTTCCAAATCTTGCGAAGTAATTTCAGCCGAAATATTTATCTTAAAAATACCTTCATTCGGGTTTGGATAGACTTGAATATCTTTGGCAGCAATATTTCCACTGATTGAGGTAGGATTAATGCCAAAGTCAATACAAAGGCTGTCATTATTCGTAGCTTGCCCTGAAACACCTGTAAACCAAGCACATATTTGAAGCGTTCCATAAACATTGGGTGTTCTCCATACTGAATCATGTGTCCAATTTAGGGTATCATTTGGAGCGATTGCCAATCTTTTGTTGATAGACATGCTTTCAATATTGCCACCAGGCAATACTCGGTAGTGTACAACTAACTGTGCAGAATCTAATTTTAAGGTATCTGAACCCAAGTTGATAAAAGAGCCTCTCACAGTTACATTTTTGGAAGTGTCGGAGTAGGGGGTAGTACGAATAGAAAAAGTAGCCAAATCTTTTGTTTCTACTTCTGCAAAACGTACATTGTCAAGCACTAAGATGAATTTATCGTAAGAACGTTGTCTAAATGCAATATAAACATCTTTGTTCGGATAGGCAGCTAAACTGCTAGAACGATAGTTTTCGCTATAAAATTCGCCTGTAACTCCCTTCAAGACAGGATTTGCCTTAAATGAAGCAGTATCTGTGTTTGTTGTAGAGACGAGTACATCATATCTTTCTGGATAATAAACATCTTGAGAGTAGCCATACCACGATAAGCAAGTATTATTACCTGTGCGAATCTTTTTGGTAATGAGCCAATCATCACTTGCTGCGGGCGACTGATACCATGAGGGAGAAGCCATAGCAATATTGCTTGAATCTTTGAAGTCCAAAATCCGCTGCCAGCCTTTGTTTAAATAGGAAATGTTGCTATTAGGGCTAAGTGTATCTAAATCCAATACTTGCCAATCCGCAGGGATTTCTCCCGCTTGCAAGTTGTTGAAATTTTCTTCATAAATCGTTGTGCCACCACAAGGAAAAGTCCGTAATGCGGGCGTGTTAGGTTCATTTTGTGCCAAACCCGAACGAGAAACCCACTGTGCTTTACCTGAAAATACAATCAAAAAAGCAATAAAAACAAATATATATTTCATCTAATCTAATAATTGTGATTTATAAATGGTATCTAAATAGGTTTTCATCTGCGAAATCTCCTATTGTCTGCCCCGTCTGCGAGACAAAGATACGCAAAATCTTCTAAACGTTGCATTGCTACAACAAAAAACCCGTGAAGGTATGAAGTTCCCCCACAGGTTATATGTTTTGCTCAAAAACAATTATATTTTAGCACCTGCTTTTTTCAAAACAGCCAAAATACCGTTTTTGTTGATGGTACGAATTGCAGAAGTAGAAATACGCATGGTTACATAGCGGTCTTCTTCAGGAATATAAAATGTTTTGCGTTGCAAATTCGGGAAAAATTTACGCTTAGTTTTGTTATTAGCGTGAGAAACGTTGTTTCCTGAAATTGTCTTTTTGCCAGTAATCGCACAAACTCTTGCCATAATTATAGTCGTTAAAGTCGTTATTCGTTTTTTGAATAGGAAAAACACCTATTTTGGGGTG
>JAAFHL010000292.1:0-4603 GCA_013298365.1 Bacteroidota bacterium
GCTGCCTTACGACCGCCCCCTTTTAAATTTGATAGACACTTCAAGCCTTGAAAAGCGTAATTGTATTCGTATCTATCTAACGTAGAGGTGATAGTCGTAGAACTACAGCCTAATCGTTGCTGTATTGCAACATTGGTTAGACCTGACTCGTTTAGTAACACTATTTCGCAACGCTGACGTATCTTAGGACTTCTACTGTGTTTCGACAAGTTCTCTAACTCTGCGTAACATCAGTGATTTATTACTTTTTACCAAATTTATTTCAAAACATAGTTTTAATTCCACGCTGTGATTTACGTTTATACATATCATTTCTTGAAAAATGATATGTATAAGCGTAATGTGTTAGCATTTTTTTATTTTTTCAAAATTTGTGCATCTACAAAATATTTCGTAGTGATGTCAATTTTTGTATCTTCTGATGGTGCGCCATCAAGCTCAACTTTGGTTTTGAGACGGAAATTTGCGCCTGTAAGATAATCTTTCAAGTTTTCACCGCTTTCGTCCATATCAATTGTAGTAAGTCCATCGGTGATTGCGGTTTTTGTCGCAATTTCTTTGTCAGGCAAACCATCTGCTGCAATCGAAATTGTAATGGATTTCAAGAAGTTGAAATTGCCCGTTGCAGGTGTATTTACTTTTAGGGTCATCTCATCAAGCGTGATTTTTTCGATATAATCCTTGCCTGTATCATTACCGCTGAAAGAGCTTTCGGAATTAGTAGGCACAAAATCCGACAATAAATTGTCTAACACTTCACCTCCAATAGAAGTGCCTGGAATAGTGATACTTGTTGTGTAAGGTCCGAGATAAAATTGTGTAAGCTTTTCTAAGTTACACGATGTGCTGAATGTAGCTAATCCCGCAAGTACAATGATAGAGAGAACTGAAAAAAGTGTCTTTTTCATGATAAATAAATAGTTAATAATATACATTAATTAAGGGTTTAGACGTAATTCACATAAAAAGGTTTAACTATTTTGCAAGCTGTGTGTTTAAACTAAATGTCTGTGTGCCTCTGCCCTATATCTGTGTAGAAAATTGTTGCCTGTATATGGCAATTTGCCAGCGATTTTACAACTATGTCATCACAAGAATTTGTCATTTTAATAGATAAACAAGACCAAGAAATCGGTATTATGGAGAAAATGGAAGCACATGAAAAAGGCTTGTTGCACCGTGCATTTTCGCTGTTTGTGTTCAATGACAAACAAGAAATGCTGTTGCAAAGACGTGCTTTGACCAAATATCATTCGGGCGGCTTGTGGACAAATACGTGTTGCAGCCACCCACGTCCAGGTGAGATTTTGACAGATGCCGTAAAAAGGCGTGTGCAAGAGGAAATGGGCTTTTCGTGTACGCCAAAAACCTCTTTTTCTTTTATTTATCGCGCCGAATTAGAACATAACTTGGTAGAACATGAATTAGACCATGTTTTTTTTGCCACTTATAATGATGCACCGAACATCAATATAGAAGAAGTCTGTGAATGGAAATATGTAGGTATCGATGCCATTCGCCAAGAAATGCAGGAAAAACCTGCGTTATTTACGGCTTGGTTTAAGATTGTGTTTGAAGATGTAATGAAGCATTTTGAGCAGATAGAATTTGCTGCTATTGAGTCTTAGTAACTCATGCAACTGTAAGATATTCGTATATGGTACAGTTGATAGCTTGCTACTTTGTACAAATATCGGCAGCATATAACATATTTAAAGATTTTTTACTCATTGACTCTTTTTGCAGTCGAAATCAATTTCATTTTTCAGCCTTTTTCATTGAGATAAACGCTATCATAATTATGTAAGTGTGTGGGTACGAGAACACAAAAAAAGGATAGTTTTCTTGAATTTACTGTATCTTTGCAACACTTAACTGAGTAAAATTACGTATAATGTTTTATTCATTGGGTGGTCTTATAATTCTTTATTGGACGAAAGCTAAACTACCTGAAAAATTAATTAACATAAATAAACACATCTTTTATGAAATACTTGATAGCCATAATGTTTTGTGTGATGACATATACACAGTTGTCTGCACAAGAAGTGATCGCCCGCCTGGATTTGGGCAAACGTGATGCAAAACCCGATTTTTATGAATACTGCCCTGCCGACAAAGGCATGGTTACGATGGGACCCGTTACCGTAGCCGCAAATCGTATCATTGGAATCGTAAAATATGACGAAAAAATGAATCGTCAGTGGATGAAAGAGGTGCTGGAACAAAATGGACGCAAGCATGTAGATTTTCTTACCGTTATTGGCGATAATATTTTTGTTTTTGTATCGGAGTTTTTCCCCAAAGATAAGGTTATCAAGACCTTATATTACAAATATAACTTGCGGGGAGATGTTCTCGCATCGGACGAAGTGCTTTCTGTTTATCCCAATCAGCAAGAACAAAAAGTGGATTTAGAGTATGAACTTTCGCCCAATAAAAAGAAATTGCTATGTTATAAAAATCTTAGAAATCGGAGAGAATCTGAACAAATTTTGTATTATCTATTCGATGATGCAGGTGATTTGGTGCAAAATGGTGAGTTAAAATTTAAGTATTCTGACGATAAATTTACCGTTACCGATTTGCGGATTAGCAATGACGGCAATATTTTTATTTTGGGGAAATTGTACAAAACCGACCGAATAGTATCTGCCAAAGATTATGAATATTTAGCCTATCATTTTGACCGAAAAACCGAAAAAATGAAAGAAATTCCCATCAATTTTGGGAATAAATTTATCACAAACGTGGCATTTCGCATAGACAAAGAGGAAAATATGTATGTGGCGGGATTTTATTCAGATTTGGGGACAGACAAAATTATTGGTACAATTTTTCAAAAAATTGGGGCTAATAACAAAGTTCTCTTAGAATCTACTGATGAGTTTTCGGACGAGTTCAAATCCAATTTTCTCAGCAAAGGGCAAATAGATAGAGGCAAAGAATTGAGCAATTTCTACATGCACAATGAAGGCAAAGACAATGGCATTGTGTTGCGTTCAGATGGCGGCGTTTTGCTCATGGCAGAACGTCAATACACAACGGTACAAAGTTATCGTGATTTTTATACAGGGTATTGGGCGCAACAAACCTTATATCATTACGAAGACGTGATTTTAACCTCAATTTCGCCCGAAGGAAAAATAGAATGGGACGCAGTGATAGACAAAACGCAAGCAGGTCTTGACCCCGCAAATCTGTCTTATTTCTATGCAATTGGCGGCGAAGGTGCATACTTTTTTTATGAATATTCGGGCAAAAGGGCTGGTACAAGTATCTACTATAACTTGGTAGAAATGGACGGAAAAACTGCAGCAAGAGCACCTTTGCTGAAAGATTATAAGTGGGATAGCTTTTTTTATCCCCGCTATTGCGAGCAAATCAATAATTCGGAGGCTCTGATGGTGTATTTTTCAAGAGGGGGAAGTGAGTTGTCGGTGGTGCGGGTGAAGATAAAGTGATACGCATTGTCATAAGCAAAACACCACCCTAAACATGATGTTTAGGGTGATGTTTTTAGTTGAATCTTCCGTTAGCGTGAAGCCTGTGGTAGTAACTTCTTAAAACATCGATATTCTAAATATGCCATAACTATCATAATTTGAGCCATATTCCAAAAAAACACCAACCAAGAGATGTTCCGTCCTGACCTTTGTAGTTTAATCTATAATATATGAAAATATTATAGGCTAAAAAATAAATCAAATTTAGAAAGGCAAGACCTCTACTATACCGAAATAATATTGCTATTAAAACAAAGCAAACTAAAGTGCAAATGTATAAGATTTGATTATCGTTCATAAATATTATTATTTTAATCCTTGTGTAACTATTGAGGTATCCCCTTCATATAATCTATTTGAGCTATTATTACGATTTAAGCGGCATTAATGAGGGCACTAAGTACCAAATTAACGATAAAATCGTGATTAAAAAAAGGAGATAGGTTTTTTTTGTCTTATTTTAAAACGTTTTGAGATAGGATTACGCATTGAAGATTCTTTTGAGGTCAATGAGACTAAGTTTAGGATAGTTGAGTTTAATGGCAGATTTTAGTTGCCAAATTTTGGCAGTAAGCTTTATATATTTAGCATTGAATTGAGCTTTCTTTTGTTTTTGGTTACTTAAAATTAATGCTTTTTTATGCTAATACCTTGCCAGACATGTTCATAATAATCCCCTTTTTTGTATGATTATTTCGTTTTTTGCGCCAAAAAACGAAAAAGTCGCTTCGCATGGCTGCAAAACGACTTGTAATAAATGTGTTTATCCTCAAAAATATGATTCAGATAAAATTGCATATTGAGTATTAGCTTTCTTAGGAAAATCAAAAATACATATTTGCCGCTACCCCTACCCCAGAACGCCCAAGTGCTGGTAAAACCGTATTAATCAGTCCTTGTGTACTTTTGATATTGGAAACATTGACTTTCAGCCCACTGACAAAAGCATCTACCCCAAAACGAGAATTAAAATAGTAAGTTACGCCAGGAGATGCCCCCAAACTAAGCGTATTCTGCACATCTGTGGTACTTGTGCCTGTACCCTGCCCACTCAATCCAGGAATATTGCCGATATTGTAAGCGATTTCTGCTTGTCC
>JAAFHL010000292.1:4613-6351 GCA_013298365.1 Bacteroidota bacterium
GGACTGCCCGCCAAAGGAAAATATTGTCTGCCAAAACCATAAAAACTGCCTACCGTAGTTGTAGGACTTTTGATGATATTGACCACACTCTGTGTAGATTTGAAACCTGCGCCAACCGCTAAATCTTTGGTAAGAAAACGTCCACCATAAATGCTCACAGAAAGCAACTGCCCTGAAAGATAATTGCCATTAAGTTGCGAAACATTTTCGATATAATAGGGTTTTCCCACGAAGTTTTTACCTTGCATATTGGGAAGGCTGCTTTTACTTTTGCTTGGGGTAGTTTTTCCACTTTTTTGGGCAGAAATACTTGTAAGGCTTAATAATGCGAATAAGAAAATATACGTTCTCATAATGATAAATAGTTAAGATTGATATTATGGTATTTTTTACGCAAAGAAGTAACATAAGGTATCTACCCACTACTAATATCGCTATAAACGTGTATAAAATAGACAAATAAGTGTAATTTTTTGCTATCTTTGTGCAGAAATTAGGAGATATATTGATGCAAATAATGTTGTTTGTCTCTTTTTATAAATAAATCGCATTTTATATGGCACGCAAAAAAGAATGGAAAGAAGGGGAAATGATACTTACCTTTCAACTTACCAAAATTAGACAGGGGAAAACAGCTTTAATGCAAGAATGGCTCAATGTGCCTTTGCCTACTTTTACCCCTTTAGAGCAAGGGAATTTTGACAATAGTTATGAAAAAGTAGTGAAAAATTATGAGGGGTGGAGTGAAGGAGACCTAAAAGTGAAATTTATTGGTCATGTATTAGAATTAGGACATGTTTTGGACGGAGATACCTTTGTCTCTTTTTTTGACAAAGCCCTTGAAGAAGACAATGTGGCGGGATATAGGCTTTCGGTAAGGGCAGATTTTGTGATTGCAAAAGGTATGTTAGATTTTATGCAAAGACCTTATTTTCACTTTCAAGAATACAAGCCTCAAAAAAATCCTACGGGCGATTCTATGGCGCAACTTTTGGAGGCTTTTTTGATAGGGCAGACCAAAAATAAAAGAGATGGCATAGAAATACCCATGTATGGCTGTGAAATTATTGGAAGGCAATGGACCTTTGTTATTATGGAGGATAAAAATTATTGTGTTTCGCCACCTTATATCTGTACAGAAAAACAGGATTTGTTGCAAATTATTGCCATTCTGCGTAAATTTCGGGAGATTATGGAGACTCGCTTAATGAAATAGTGCTTATTATTCTTAATCTTATATAAAAAATCATACGCTTAGTTTACGATAATTTATACAGAAAAAGATAGCCTTAAAAGCCTTGTCATTAAGGATTTTAGCATTTCTCTCGCAGCTATTTTTGACAAACAAGAAAATTGGAAAACCTTGATGCAGTGGGAAGTAATATAAAATTTGATTACATTTGCGCCCAAATAAATATAAACAACTTTTGAATAAGTTTAATGATGGCAAGTACTATAGCAATAGAGTTTAGATTAGCTGCTGAAAGGCATAAATATGTATGCGAAAAAATATTATCCTTATCAGAGTTTGATAGCATCAAAAGCACAAATGAATCCCAAAATGCTATTCAACCTACTAATAGCCAAGTATGGCAATTACTGGCTGATACTTACTAGACTTGCTTTTAGTTAAAAATGAAACAAATAAGGGCGAATTATAGTTTATATACTTTAAAATATTTAATAATTGTACTAAATAAATGAGTAGTATTTACCATAACGCAAAAACAGAGCGTCA
>JAAFHL010000293.1 GCA_013298365.1 Bacteroidota bacterium
CATCAAGAGCTAATACTCCTAAACAATCAAAAATACTCCTTTCTTGAATGATTTTTTTCCACACATCTTGTGCATAAGCAGGATAAGAGTTTCCTTCTTCAGATATGAATATAGGTTGTACAACTTCTTGCGAATCAAATTCATTCTTTACTGTCAAATGCCATAATGACCAATACCCAGCACTTGATGTTCCTTGTTTTATTATGATAAAAGGAATGAGATGTGATTCAGTAAATGGAATAGCTTCTGAAAGCATTGTTTGTATGATTTCATGCTGTAAGGAAAGCGGCTCAGGTATGGGATTATTTACGCTTTCTTTGATATTGAAGGTATATAGATTTTCTTTAAATGTGGGTAACTTGAATTTTATTTCTTCATTACCCAGATGGTATAATATTCCTTTTGATTCTAAATAGTTTTTGGATAATATTTCTAACCACTTGGGGAGTGGGCTGTGCATTATAGCATCTACACTTTCTACTTTTATATCTTTTGAATTTAACGTAGGTAATGCACCTTCTGTGCTTTGATATTCTTTCAACTTTGCCTTTATATCTTCTAACCAAGTATTACTTTCCTGCTCAAATTTTGTAGGATTTAAGAGAGATGTTAAATAAAGTTTACTAATACTTTCTCTTTCTAATGTGCTGTCTAATACATCTGACGTTTTATCTATCCCTAACTCATCCATAATCTGATTGAGTTTAGTTTCAATGACTTCATATACTCTTTTATCTATTGAGTTATCTAATAACAGATTAATTGCTATGACTTCATACGTCTGCCCAATTCTATCTACACGTCCAATCCGTTGTTCGACTACCATCGGATTCCAAGGCATATCATAATTGATGACAACATGTGCAAATTGCATGTTTAAGGACTCTCCCGCAGCATCAGTAGAAACCAAGATTTGTGCTTTATCTTTAAATTTTTTAAGTGCATCTATTCTTTGGTCAAAATCCATAGACCCATTTATTGCTTCACAAACATACCCTCCACGTTCTTCTAATATCTTTTTGAGCATAAATTGGGTACTCTTAAATTCCGTAAAAAGCAAAAATTTTAAATCAGGATTATTTTCTGCTCGTTTTAGTTCAGTCAATTTTTCAAGTAAGTAAGCTACTTTTGCGTCTATTTCTGTATTTAAACAATCTTTTGCTTCTCTGATTAAGGCTTTTAGCACACTAAGTTCTGTCTCATATTTGGCTTGTGTTTCTTCTACATAAGTAAATATTTTTTCTTCAAAATCTAATTCCATTTGTCCTTCAAATCCTAACTCTTCCCAATTTTGCATCAAATTTTCTTTTGTTACATCTTGTTTTTCATTTTCCAAACGATTGGCTCTTTTCTGCATGGCATCTAAAATAGCTTGTGTAGAGCTGCTCATCATCCGTTGAAAAAGAATCATCACAAATCCATAAGAGTTATCCTTTGTTTGTTGTGCCAAATTGAATCCTTCGGTTACATATTTTGTAACCGACTCATATAATTTTCTTTGTTTGGAATGTTCTGAATCATTATAATAAACGATAACTTTCTGGGTATTGCGCTTATTAAACAAGGGTTTACCATTATAATCAATTGCTTGCCTTTTTTCTGTACGTACTACATACGGCTCTAATTCTGATATTTTAGGCATACCTTCTCCAGAAAAAGCATCTGCATCTAATAATTGTAATATTCGCCTAAAATGGTCGCTTTTTCCTCTATGAGGTGTAGCAGAAAGTAATAATACATTCGGTATGGCATTACAAAGTGTATCTGCCATTTGATACCGTCCGACTAATTGACTACTTCCTCCAACTTTATGACATTCATCAATAATTAATAAATCAAAATCAGCATCAAGAACGCTTTCTATACGATAACGATTATGTTCCTCTACCTTTTGCTTATTCCAACCTTGCCTACTTTCTATCGGCTTTAAGGCATCCATCGAAACAATAAGCTGATTGTGTTGGGTAAATATATTTAGCTCATTATCTGCATCTAAACGGGCAAAAGTACGGGAAAGGGTATTGATATATTCTGTATCATAAATATGGAAAGATTCATTGAAATGCCTCTTCATCTCTTGTTGCCATTGCAACATAGCCGACTTTGGAACTATTATCAATACTCTTTTTACAATATTTCTTAGTTTCAACTCCTTCAATACCAAACCTGTTTCAATGGTTTTACCCATACCTACTTCATCTGCTATCAAAAAGCGTAAATATTGCCCTGCCATCACCTTCTCTAAAGCTAATATTTGGTGAGGTAACGGAATTACATTGCTTTCAAATGGAGCTAATAGGGTTTGGTTTGATACTTCCGAATTAATCTTAGCAGCTATCGCCAAAAAGCTAATTTTTGCCGATGAAACTATCTCATTCGCTTCTTCCAATAAATCTAATTTAGTATCAATGATTTGATTAGATTTTAGTATCTTTATTTTGACTTTTTCAACGCTAAATACCTTTTTTATTTCCAAGATTTCGGCTTCTTGTTGATTATATAAAACCAAGTCGCCTATCTTGAATGTCATCGCAAAAACTTCCAATATTTTGCCTTTTGCAACTTCTTTTTGTCCTTCTCTTATTGAAAAATTATCTCCTTCTTTAATCCCCACTAATTTATTGGGGTGTAAGGGCTTAATTTCTACCATGCCTTCTGTGCCTGGCATAATAGAAATCTGCTCTTTTACGGTTATTTCACAATCTGATTGCTTGTCTAAGCCCCAATAAAAACAGGGACGATAACCTGTAAAAATAGGATTTTGTCTTCCACCTTCTGCGGTAGGTTTTAGAAAAAGTATCGCTGATATTTTCATTTTTAGTTCAGATTAATAGGTGTAATACTGACAATGGCATCATTAAAAGCAGGTAAGTCTAACATATTTATACTTACGCCATCACAATCATCTAAATGCATAACATCTTGACAAAACTGCTGCTCATCCAAGATGACAGCTATCAATATATATGCTACTCGGTCTAATCTCATCACGACTTCACGCCCATAATAATGCCCACATTCTGCGCTGACCGCAAACTGTTTTGCCTCTAAGGAACGGGGAATACACCTGAATCTATTGCCTTGCGCAATAATGTCATTATATTCGCTTTGAGTTACGGCTCTGTATAAAGTACACATTTTCATTTATATTCTATCTTTTGCAATATCATAATACATTAACAACTGCTCATCTTCCAACAAAATATTTTGAGGTATTTTATCGCCGATGCTTACAATTGTAAGAAAATCTTTTTTCTCCCAACAGGCTTTGAAGCCTGCCCTTAATGCTTCTACCCGTACCTCTTTGAGCTTTTTAGCTTTAGGTTTATTCATTTCGGTAAGGTATAACTGAAATTCTTTCAGCAATACTTTGTTGCGTAAAGCCTCTCTGTCTTTTGCTTCATTTATGTCTGGTACACGCCATTTGCCATCTGTCTCTTGTATGAAGTTTTCGTTTAGAATATCTTGCAACTCAGGAAGTGTATCTCCTTTTCGTAAAGATTGTGTAGCTATTCTAAAATCGGGCATAATGTCTTGATACCTTTGCGACTGCTTTCGCAATTGCTCCTTTAGCCACTCAATCGCATCGGATTCATTGGTAACTATCAAAGACAACTGCATAAACTGCGGAGTTAAGGCTTTTTTCTCGTCATATTCTGCTGCTTGTTCTGCGGTAAAATACATGCCATCTCGCCCTACAAATTTTTGCATCAAACCGTCTTGAAAATCTTTGGCATCTATTGGCACAGATAAGCCCCGCATAAGGTAAAAAGTTATCAGTCTGTCATACAATATCTTAGGATTTCTTTCTACGATTGCTGTAGTGCTGTTTTCCTTTTTGATATGCACAGGTAAGTGATGTAAATGCTCCCTTACAAAATCCCATATTGCCACTTCTCCTTGCTCGTTTTGAAAGGTATGTTCAAATTCGGAAGAAGGTTTGTAACAGCTAATAGCCAAATCTTGTCTAACTGCAATTGCAGTTGTAATCGCACGCATTCCACCTTGTTTTTTATCTAAACCTGCTACATTTGCAATAATAAAACCAACTCTTTGAAGTGCCGTTTGAATGCTGTTCCAAACGGCTGCACTTGTATTGCTAAATTCTACTGTCATCCATTTATTAGGTTTAAGCACCCTGAAATATTCTTTAAAGCAGGCTGTCATTATCTCTTGATACTCTAATAGCGATTTACCTTGCGTTTTGTTTTCAATGGCTTCTTTTTGATTATTTGTTAATACTTTTAACCAACTTTCTGGCAGAAAATTCAATTCTGAATACATGATATTTGCACCAAAAGGAGGGTCGGTAAAAATATAATCAACAGAATCATTATTGAGTAAGGATTTTGAAGCAGAACCTACATATTGAACATTAGCATAGGATTTACTCAAAAAGGCGATTGCTTTTTTAAAACTGTCTATTTTATCTGAAATTTGTTCAAGTATAGACGTTTCTATTGGTAAAGAGGGAATGTATAATGTGCCTTTTAAATGACCTGCGTTCCACCCCCCGCCTCCATAAAAGAAATTATTCACATGGATTCGATTCATTTGGGTAGAACGATTTATCATGCCTGTTAAAATGAATTTTAATTTAACAGGCATGATAGATTTTTCGATTTTACTATTAAGGGTTGCTAATGCAAACAGATTTCGCTTAGTATAAAATTGATGAATATTTGTCATTCCAATTCTATCATTCCTTCTTGATTCATCTCCTAAGGGCATTCTATATGATGGAAACCAGTTGGGGATATTTTGTTCATTAATTTTAGTTAAAACCTCTTTATCAAATAAATCTATCTCTCTTTCATATCTTTTGCCTTTATATGTATAAACCAAGTATATGGGTATAGTTTTAGTTATTCTAATTGATTTATTTAATCCTTGGTCAAAAACTGTTATCCATGCTTTTTCAGAATTGCTCTTAGAATTTAAAGAATTACACTTAGGGCAAAGAAACTCATCTAATACTTTTTTTTGTTTCATATCCATAGCAGCCTCCCAAAAAACAATTTCTTCTCCACAATTTGAGCAAATAAAAACATCACTCCAAACCGTATAATTGATTGAGCCTATTCCTCCATCAGTGTGTTTCGTTTCATATAGCCAAGCACATTCTTTTATCAAATCTTTTAGTAAAGAATCCGCCTCTTTTTGAAATTGGATAAGGCTTGTAGGAGTATTGTAGTTATAACTAATAAAAGAAGCATAAGGGGATAAATCACCACAAACAGCTTTTCTTCTTCCCCAAGTGGGTAAATGTCCAAAAAGTTCTTTCCATTCACCTTCTATTTTATATTTTAAATCTCTATCAGGATTTTCACAAATTTGAGCAGCGACACCCGTCATACCTGTACCTGCAAACGCATCTAAAACAATATCACCAGGTTGTGTATAATGTAAAATATAGCGCATAATAGCAGGATGTGGCACTTTTGTGTGATACGTATGTGCAGTATAAATAGGATTATTTTTCCCCTCACTCACATCACTTGCATAAGGTTCATCTACAAAAAAATCATCTAATCTATTGGTGATAGTTTCCTTTTCTTTTTCCCATGCCTCAATAAAGTCATTGAGCCAAGGATTAGGACAAGCAGTATAATAAGGCGGGTCGCTGAGAGCAATAATGTCCTCATCTTCGCCTATGGGGAAGCCTTCTATCTGTTTAAGTTCGGGGAGTTTTGTACGTAGTTCATTGCGAAAATAGGCTCTCCGTTCTTCGTCATTCGCAAAAGTAAGCCCCAAGCAGATAACAGGGGCTTGTGTTTTTTCTTTCTTTTCCACATTTTTGGGTGTTTCGTATGCTTCTTGATTGAATAAATTGGATTCGGTCATTTTGTTTGTTTATTTGAGAATTATACGCACTTTTTCCCATTCTCTTCCTGTACAAAGTTGATTGATATAGTTGGTAAAAGCCTCAATCGCATCTTTAGGAGAAAGCGGTTTTTGTAGGTGATTTTTTATATCTTCCACCGAAATTTCTACCTTATCAATTCCTTGCGATAATTGTGCAATGAGATTGCGAAGTGTGTGTGCATTATCGGCAGTTAGCTCAATTCTTTCCGCTTTGAAATCTTCAATGAGTTGCCTATCTGCCGTAGTCAAAACATCCATATTTTCTTGGATACCAGGGTCTTTAAACACACCTCTTATTGCTGCTGTCCATTTCACAAAGATTTCGTCTAATTGAGTTTCCAAATCCGCAATAGTATAGGGAACTTTTCCATAAAACTCACGAGGACTGAAATCATGAAATGGTTCTTGCAATACATTTGTTTTTGTAACATGAATATCC
>JAAFHL010000294.1 GCA_013298365.1 Bacteroidota bacterium
CCAAGTTTTTGCCTTTGAGGTAAGGCAATTTTAGCACATTTTCCAACGAAGCCAAAAATGTTTTGGCTGGGTGTATTGGATTTTCCATCTGTTTTGGTTTTATCTTATGTGTAAGGCTTATTTTTCCAATAAAAAGGCAATCATTTCTTTGAAAACTACTACCTTCGCAAAATAAATCATTTTATTTCATTTTTTATGCAAAAATTTTGCCTTTCGCTTATTTTTAGCCTTTTCGGGCTGCCATTACTTGCTCAAACTTTCTCGGCTACAATGAACGATACAATTCCTGACAATAACACAACAGTTGTATTTGATATTGTGGTAAGTGGTTTGCCAAATGTGATTGATACCACTTTTGGCTTAGAGCAGGCTTGCGTGAATATTGTGCATACTTGGAATGCCGATTTGGAAGTAAAATTGGAGTCGCCTGATGGCACAAGTGTTACCTTGCTCTCGGGTGTGGGTGGCAGTGATGACAATTTTACGAATACTTGTTTAGATGGTGTAAGTGCGCCGCTTTCTTCGGGTGCAGCTCCTTTTACAGGTTCGTTTATGAGCATGGGCGTGATGGGAAATGTGAACAATGGCCAAGACCCAAATGGTACTTGGCATCTCTTGATTCGAGATATGGCAGGGCAAGATTATGGCATTTTGTATAATTGGAGCATCACTTTTGGCGCAAATCCTGCGATGCCTTTTATTTTTGCTTCCAGTAATTTGCCCATTGTGAAGCTCACAACTTTGGCAAATACCATCAACAATGATGTAAAAGTTCCTGTTTTGATGCAAATTATAGACAATGGTCCCAATATTCGCAATTATACAAATCAAACAAATTATGCTTTTGAGGGAACAATTATGACAGAATGGCAAGGATTTAGTGGTCCTTCTTATCCCAAAAAAAACTATGATTTTGAAGTAGTAGATAGCTCGGGCATACAAATGGACACTTCTATTTTGAATATGACAGTAGAACATGACTGGATTTTTAAGGCTGAATATTTAGACCATTCGCTTATCAAAAACTCGGTAACCTATAGTATGGCACGCAAAATGGGAAATTATGCCCCTGATACTCGCCCTTGTGAGATTATTTTAGACGGGGAATATATTGGCTATTATACTTTGACCGAAAAAGTGAAAAGAGATAAATTTCGAGTAGATATTGCGAAATTGGACTCAAATGACATTTCGGGCTTGAACTTAACAGGCGGCTATATTATTGAAATGAATATCAATGGAGATGCACCCGATTGGACATCAAATTACCTCCCAACAAACAGTGCAACCGCTTGTTGTAATGTAGAATACAAACATGTTTACCCCAAATCTAATGTTATATTGCCTGTTCAGCACGATTATATTCAGGCATATACAGATACTTTTGAAAATGTGATGGCAAGCAACTATTTTGCCAATCCTGACTCTGGCTATCGAAAATACCTTGATGTTGATGCCTTTATAGATTTTTTGATTGTAAATGAGTTTAGTGTAAACTATGATAGTTATGGAAGAAGTACCTATTTATACAAAGACAAAGGCGGAAAATTAAAATATGGACCTTCTTGGGACTATGACAGAGCCATGGACTACAATAATCCACAGACAACAGATGGCTGGGTGTGGGAAATCACGCATCCTTATTGGCCCTTTCCTTTTCATTGGGAAAGAGCATGGCAAGATTCTAGCTATCGCAAACAGTTGGCTTGTCGTTGGCTGATGTTGCGCCAAAGTACATTGAGCAATGACTCCTTTATGGTGTATATAGATACAATGGCAGCACATTTGAATGAGGCGGCGGTGCGCAATTTTACGGTTTGGAATGACTTGGGCGGAGAGACCTATACAGACCAAATAGACTCGCTGAAATCCTATCTCAACCGCCGTTTGGCTTGGATTGATACGGAATTGGCAGCAGAAAATGCGAGTATTCCTGATTTTTATCTGCCTACGGACACGATTCTTTGTAATGGAATTGTATTTGATGCAGCTTATAATGGCAATCAATTTGACTATAATTGGCAGCCAGGTCCCGATTCTTCCAAAATTGCTATCACGCAAAATGGCATTTACAACCTAAAAGTAACAGATAAATATGGCTGTTATCGTAGCAAAAGTATGGAAGTTACACTCTCACAACCTGATGCAAGTTTTACTTTTTCACAAATAGGAACAAACAGCTATGATTGGGCGTTTACTGCTGCTGACCTGAATGCGAGTTTTTATAATTGGGAATTTGGTGATGGAAGTAGTGCTTCGCAAGTGAGTCCTACGCATACTTACGCAGCCGATGGCACATACATCGTTAGCCTTGCCATTATTGATACAAATAGCTGCGCACAAGTGAGTTTTGATACCATTCAGTTTAGCGTTACTATCATTATTGGGCTTGAAAATACGGCTTCCTTTGATGGAAATATCTATCCGAATCCTTTTCAAAATGCCTTACAAATAGATTTTCATGCTGCTACTACGACTGAGATGTCGTTATCTTTGGTAAATGAAATAGGACAAACTGTTTTTACGAAAAGCTATAAATCGGGCATAAAAAATCTTTCTATTCCGACAAAAGAACTTTCACAAGGTGTTTATATATTAAAAATAGCTACATCTGATAAAATTTGGGTAGAAAAAGTAGTGAAGTGGTAACTTATGTAAGTTGCAAATATATTTTCGGTGAATGGCATTCTCATAAAAAATAAAACCACAAAGTTCACAAAGGAAATCCCACACAAAGAACACAAATTAGCCCATTTTGTATAAATCTTTGTTTTTTTATGAATCCCTTGTGAACTTTGTGGTAAAATTTAACTCTTTTATGCAAGCATTTTTTTATGAGAAAGCCCATACTTTTTGGTGTAATTATTATAATAGTTTGCGCAAATTCTGTTTGGGTGCTTTGGCTTTAGTCAAAGAATCTGCATCTTTGGCTGAAGCCAAAGCACCATTAACCTTACAATTAAACACTACAATTATTGCCTAATTTTCAGGCAACAACCGTTAAGGATATAATTTTTACAATTCCTACGGCACTTTCATGTAAAATATCTAAGTATGTGGCATTTGTTTCAAAAAAACTATTACTTTTGTGCGGTTAAATCTACCTATTTTAGGTATTAAATATCAGCGTTCTATATAACATACAAAAATGTATATGCGCAAATTCCACTTGTTTTTCTTTTTTTTGTCAAAAATAAGTCTTTTATATATGTACAGAAAAATTACGCTTTCCATAAGCATCTTTCTCTTGTTGTGGGGCATTGTATTTCAAAATGCCTTTGCCCAAATAACGGGACCTGAACAGGACTGTATCAGCGCAATTCCTATTTGTGCAAACAATTATACGCAAACCCAGTCATATATTGGCGAAGGAAACAATCCTAATGAGATAACACCAGCTATCTCATGTCTGCCTTTTGGTGAAATAAATGATGTTTGGTATATTTTCACCGTTCAGTCGGCAGGAAATGTGTGCTTTACCATTACGCCCCTCGTAGCAACAGATGACTATGACTGGGCTGTTTATAACCTTAGCAACAATTCTTGTGCAGATATTGCCACAAATCCTGCTTTGCAAGTAAGTTGCAATCAATCACTTAATATTCCAGGGTGTAGTGGTATTACTGGAGCTACAGGCAATATTGTAGGACCTTGTGCAGGAATGAATAATCCTTGTATTCCTGTTGTTGCGGGCGAAACGTATGTGATTAATATCAGCAGTACCGCAGTAGGTGGAGGATATAATATAGATTTCAGCCAATCTACTGCAATTATCTTTGACAATGTGCCGCCAGGTATTGCAGATATTTCCGCACAAGGTTGTGGCAGTACAGATACTTTGACCGTAGATTTTAGTGAAAACATCTTGTGTTCGAGCATACAACCTGGCGATTTCACCATCACAGGACCTGGTGGGCCATATATTGTAACGTCTATAATCAATCCAAACTGTGCAGCGGGCGGTTCTTCGGGCATTTCTTATCAACTCACGGTTGCGCCACCTATTACCAATACAGGGACTTTTAACCTTGCCATTACAGGTCCAATTTCCGATAATTGTGGTAATACGGTTGCTCCAAATACCAACCAAAATTTCGTCATTTCTAATTTTACAGTGATTGCAGCAGCAAGCCCGACTTTTATTTGTGCAGGACAAACAACGCAATTATCCACTAATTTAAGTGGTACACTGGGTTATACATACACTTGGACTTCTGCACTAAACCCTGCCCCCATTAATGGGGGCATTGTAACTGTAAACCCGCCTGTAACAACAACCTATACGGTTTCGGTTGAAAATACCACAGGTTGTATTATTCAAGACCAAGTAACGGTGACTGTTAGCCCTATTCCGAGTTCAAATTTTGGTATTTCTCAAAATTCAGCTTGTGTAGGCAATGCGGTTACGATTACCTATAACGGTGGCTCGCCCGCAAATGCAGGATATGTATGGGATTTTGATGGGGGACTTTTCAGCCCAGCAACGGGTGTAGGTCCTTATACGGTTTCATGGAATATACCTGGGGTAAAAAATGTAACCTTATATGTTAATCAAAATGGTTGCTTGAGTCCACTTACAACACAGCAAATTACGATTTATCCTAATGTGGCTTCAGATTTTGCTGTTCCTAATAATATCTGTATAGATGACCCTAATTCTGTCGTTTATGCAGGAAATGCCACACCATCTGCCAATTATCAATGGAACTGGGACGGTGCAGCAGCAAATCCGGGTACAGGACAAGGACCACATACAGTTACTTTCCCCTCTCCAGGTGTTTATAATATCTGTTTATTTGTAACCGAAAATGGTTGTGCATCTATATTGACTTGTCAAACGGTTACAGTATTGCCAAAGCCGATTGCAAATATAGATACCATTAGCGACCAATGCTTATTGGGCAACTCCTTCAATTTCTCATTTACAGGTACGCCTAACGTAGATGCATATTATTGGGGCTTCCCGGGCGCATTCCCTCCTTCATCACCTATTCCAAATCCTTCTAATATTCAATACAATACAGCAGGAACAAAAAATATTTGGGTATATGTGATTGATGATGGTTGTGTGAGTGATACAGCCTATGCCAGCATTGATGTCATTCCTGACCCTGTGGCAAATTTTGCTTCAAATTCGGGAACAGTTTGTCAAAATGGCTGTTTATCTTTCAACTATACAGGCATTCCTGTTTCGCCTATACAAGATTATCACTGGAATTTCGGGCCAAATGCAAGTCCACAATTTAGCACACTTCCCAATTTGGCTTGTGTAACCTTTACAGATACAGGCTTACAAATAATTACCTTGATTGTTTGTAACCAATTTTGCTGCGACACGATGGTGCAACAAATTTACGTACATCCTTTGCCCCAAATTTCGGCAGGTCAAGATGTAAATTTCTGTGAAGGCGATGGTCCTGTTCAGTTGAATGGAAGTGTATTAGCAGGTACTGGTACAGCACCTTTTTATTACAGTTGGGCATGTAATCAGCCGCCTCTTTGCGGAATAGACTCTATTTATGTACCTACCCCGCAAGTAAATCCAGGTGCATCTCCGATGACTTACTACCTGCAAGTAACAGATGCGGCAGGTTGTACAAGTAAATTAGACTCTGTTACGGTGATTGTTAAACCAAAACCTAAAGTAAGTGCAGGTCCTGATTTATTTATCTGTGATTTCCCTGGCGCAGTAGGCGATACCTTGATGGGCGGCTTGGCAGCTAATAACCTTGCACCTGGTCCTTATAGCTATTCATGGTTTCCGAGTGGTCCAGGTGTAGGCATGGCAGTAGGTTCAGAAATTTTGCCGCAGCCGTATGTAGATCCTGCACAAACCACGATTTACACCTTAGTAGTAACAGCAGGAAATGGCTGTAGCAGTGATGTAAATACATTAGACACAGCAAGTACAGTTACGGTTACCGTTAATCCACTACCGATTGTAGATGCAGGAGAAACAAGAGATATTTGTTTGGGACAAGTGATACAAATGCACGGAAATGCCTTGGGTGCAGGTCCTGTATATGCTTATACATGGACTCCTTCTGACCCCGCAGCAGGCATCGTAAATGCAAACGACCCTGTAACAAATGCAAGCCCAGACTTTACGCATTTATATACCTTGTCGGTAACTTCTAATGGTTGTACCGCAAGTGATACCATGACGATTATTGTTCATACCTTGCCTACGGGCGTAATAGATCCTACTGTTGCAGATATTTGCCAAGGCGATTCTGTAACATTAGTCGGAAATGCTGATGGCGACCCCACAGGCGTTTTATATACCTATAGTTGGT
>JAAFHL010000296.1 GCA_013298365.1 Bacteroidota bacterium
GTTATGATAATCCTGCTTTGCGTACAGGGGCAGAGTTTTTCTTTATACAGCCAAATGCAGGGGCAATTGCTATGTTTACTACCGTAAGAAAGGTATATTCTTTTCCTAACTTTGAATTAAATAAGGCTTTTTATCGTCATGCCCTCAAATTTGATGCAAATTTGGGACGTTATCTTACCATTGGTGAGATTATGCAACGCACTAAAAACGATATGTATGCAGGTACTGCTTATAATATCAACTCTCGCAATTTTAGTTTGTATGGCGACCCAGGCTTGTCACTTGCCTATCCGAAATTACGGGCAACGATTACACACATTGACAATCAGCCTTTGGTGATGTCGCAACCTGATACCGTTCAGTCTTTGGCAGAGGTAGAACTCAAAGGCAGAATCGAAGATGCAAATGGCAATTTTTTAGCGAATTATAATGGCGAAATGGAGGCTACTATTTATGATAAAGCCAATTTATTTATCACAAAACAGATGCAATTTAAGTTTTATTGGCAAAAAAACAGGCTTTTTAATGGAAAAGTGAGCATCAAAAATGGTTTGTTTTCGTGCAAATTTGTTGTACCCATAGACGTTTCTTATGAAGATGGTTTCGGAAAAATCAGCCTTTATTTTAATAACCAAGAAATTGACGGCGCAGGTTGTTTTGAGAAATTGGCGTTTGGAGGCACTTCTGCGGGCAATAATGATAAAATTGGTCCTGATGTTTCTTTGTATATAAACGATGAAAACTGGATTGATGGCGGTACAACTGCGCCAAAACCCGATTTGTATGCGACAGTTTCAGATGAAAGTGGCATCAATATCACAAGCACAGGTATTGGGCATGAAATAACAGCATTTTTGAATGATGATGTAACAAAACCCATTGTACTAAATGAATATTATGCTGCCAAAAAAGACAACTATAAAGAAGGAACGATTCGCTACAATTTACGAGATTTGGCGGTGGGTGAATATACTGCGAAAATTAGGGTATGGGACGTAGCCAATAATTCGGGCGAAGCGCAAACCCGTTTCATTATTGCTGAAAATGCAAATATGGCTTTGACGCAGATTTTTAATTACCCCAATCCTTTTTCTTCAAATACGACTTTTTGTATTGGACACAATCAAGTGGGGAAAGATTTGTATTTACAAGTAAAAGTTTTTACCATTGCAGGACATTTGGTCAAGACCTTAGAAACCGATTTTTATGGTGAAGGAAATTATAATAGAGATTTGCAATGGGACGGTTTGGACGAATATGGCGACAAAATCGGACGTGGAACCTATGTTTATCAAGTTACTTTGCGAGATAAAGCCGAAGGGAAAAGCGTTTCAGCATTTCAGAAGTTGGTGATTTTGAGATAGTTTCTGTATAGATTTTCGTCAATACAAAAAATGCAAAAGGCGCAAAGAGTGAACTTCTTTGCGCCTTTATACTTTTCGGATTTGCCTAAAAGTGATTATTTTTTCACAATACTACCTGTGTACGTATTATATACATTGGCAATTTTGTAATAATAAAGTCCTTGTGGAAGTTGAGATATATCGAAGCTAATATCTATTGTGCCTTGTGGATATTGTGCTTTTTTCTGGAAAACTTCTACCCCTCTGCTGTCATACAATTGTATTTGAATCATTGCCGACAAGCCATTGAAGAGCGAAATATGTATATCATCACTCGCAGGATTTGGGCTAATGCTAATAAGTTTCATCGCATCTATTTGGTAAGTAACACTTAGCGTTTCCAAAATTTCACTTGTTCCATCTATGTCTTTTTGGATTAAACGGTAATGATTTTGACCTTGATAAGGACTTTTATCCGTTATATGATAAGCCGTATTATTCAAGTTATTTCCTTTTCCAGCCACCGTACTTATATCATCAAATCCATTGCCAAATGAGTTGAGTTTTTGAATAACAAATTCCTTATTGCTTGACTCATGTTCTGTTATCCATTCAAGTTCGATATTGTTTTGCGTGTAATTAGTTTGCGCAGAAAAAGATTTTAAGATGACAGGAAAAGTACCCGACATAATCGGATAAACCGCTTTTTGCACCATATTATTTAGCCCATTTTCGATGGCAAAAATTTTGAGATAATGCATCCCTGTCAGGTTTACGTTAGGAAATAGCAGATACGGTTTAAATGTTTGAATAACATTTCCTGCTGTCGCACCTACTTTTACATTGTCTTTGATACGTAAAATCTCCGCTTTAAGGGATTCATCTTCATCTATTTGCGCATAAAAAATAATATCATCTGTATTTGTTGTGATACCCACATTTTCGGTACGAACATCTATCATATACGCTCCATTGTATTGCACCGCACCTGACAAGCCAGAGATGTAGTTATTATTTACCCTAAAAGCAGCCCCTGTAACATACAAAATAGATTTTGATGCAGAGTCTGGGGTAGGGTCTAAGTTGCTGCCTACACGCATTACAGTAGGCCATATTATAATATCTGTTGCTGTGCCACCGCCACCAAATTTATCTAATTCAAACTGATGATTAGGAACTTCCCATACAAGACTATCTAACAAACCCGTGCCAGCCGTAAGGGGGAAAATCTCTTGTGTAAGGGTAATTTCGCTACCGATGTTTTGCGCAGGATAATTCCCTATTTTAATGTGCATTTGAACCTTATCCCCCACAAAGAAACGGGCACTGCCAGTATTAAACATTTTGACCGACAAATTGTAGGTTTCACCTTGCTGAATCGCATCTGGAAATCCTACCAAATTAGGCATAGATAATTTATAGGTTTGCGCCCAGATATTAGCAGAGAATCCCAATAAAACGATAAAGAAGGCAAAAGATGTCCGTTTCATAATTGAGTTGCAATAATTTTTGAATTAGAGGCGAAATGTAGGCTTTTTTTTTAAAACAACCAAATTTTTCTCCAAAGAGCGTAAATTAAAATGCAAAACCCAATGTGAGCCCTCCTCTGAACCCTGGCAAACCAAATGCGCCACCAAAAGTTACCCTATCGGCTTGCTTAGAAAATCTATCTCTAATTACACCTGCGGTAGTTTGTATAATTGCGCCCTGGTTGCCTGCAAGTACCACAAAATCATCTATCAAGGCATCATACAAATCTAAAATAACAGGGCTACGCAGTTGCATAGATGCCCCATTTACGCCATAATTTGCACCAAGAAAAGCATCTAAGGAAAAATGATTGCCAATAATCCAATTGTATCCTACTTGCAAACCTGGACGAACCGCATAATAGCTAACTTTACCTGTAAGTTGAAACGTATCTATCGGCATGTTCAAATCTGGATTGATATAAGTAACATCCATACTCGCATTGTATTGCCACATTCTCAAATAAATGCCCGCATACAAGCCTTCAGGCGCCGATTGTCCTGGTAAAAAATAATAGCGAATTTCGGGCGTAAAGCCATAACCTGTAAAACGAGGTTTACCAAACGTTAGCTTCTGATTTTCAACTGCATCATTTCGCCAAATTTGCCTCACAATGCCTTGTGGTAAGGAGTTTACATACAAATATGAACCCTGTAAATTGACAGAAAAACCCCGCCAAATTGCTCGTTCATACGACAAAGAAAAAGTTCCGCCAAAAAGACTTAATGGATTTATTTTTACTACATTTTTGGCAGTGTTTTGTGTTGCTTTTGCAGACTGTTTTTTGGCTTGCGAAAAGAGACAAAATGGCAAAAGTAGTAGTACAAAAACAATGTTTTTCATAATGATTAATGGTTTATTGGCAGATTTTCGCAGACGTAAGGAATGAACAAGAAATAAAATAACCATGTTTTGACAAAATCAACAACCATTCTGCAAGAATCCAGAAAGGCTAAGTGTTTAAGTATCAGTTTTCTGGATTCTTACAGAATGGATAACTTTATCTGCTCATTCCTAAGCAAACTTTTCCACATTAACATATTGGGAAAAAGTCTTCGATACAAAGATAAGGGATATTTTTATTTTCGTATCAAAAAAATGCAGGGCTATCCAAAATAACGAATGATAGTACACACGCAAACTGTGTAACCAAAAAATATTTTTCTCCTTTGTTTTCTCAAAAAAGTTGTATCTTTACCTTTGCATTAAGCCATTATTTATTTTATTTCATTATGCGTATTTATACATTTATAATTACTTGTTTGCTTGCTACATCAGCTTTTGCCCAGTCAAGTGTGGGCTATCTCATGGATGTTTGCCGTTTCACCGATTTGGAAAACCGCCCTTACATAGAGGCGTATCTTTCTATAGATGGGGGAACGGTACGGTTTGTACCTTCGAGCAAAAACAAATATCAAGGAACTGCCAGCGTATTTTTCACCATTCAGAAAAGTGGAAATACCGATTCTGCCTATATTTATGCAGATAGGTTCAATTTGTTGAGTTTGGAAACCACAGATACCTCTACAACAAGCCGTTTGTCGCAGCCTTTTCGCCTACTAAAACGAATCCCGCTTGCGACAGGCAAATACAAAATACGGGTAGAAGTAACTGATGCAAACGACCCTAAGAGTATGCCTACTATTTTTGTAAATGAAATGGAAATTAGCCCTACCCTCACAGATGAGGTGTCTATCAGCGATATAGAATATGTTTCGGCTACGGCAAAAGCCACACAAGAGGATATGTTTAGCAAAAATGGCTTAGAAGTTTTACCTTTTGTAACAAATGGCTTGTTTGTAGATAAAGAACAATTAAGCATTTATGCAGAAATTTATCATGCCAATAAAAACTTCCCAGCAGAATATTATGTCCGTACACAAATTAAAAAAGACAATAAGTTGCTGCCAGGTTATTCTAAGATTGTGAAAAAATTGCCTTCTGATGCTGATGTGCATATTGAATCTTTTGACATCAAAAAACTGCCTTCGGGTGCTGCTTATTTTGTAGAAGTTCAGCTTCTTAATGACAAAAACCAAGTAATCAAATCGGTTGCAAAACGCTTTGATGTGGTAAATATCAAACTTGCGCAAAGTCTTGCTTTGAAAAAAGACAACACAGGCATTTTTGACAAATATGCAGATGAGGAATTAAAATATCACATTCGCACTTTGTACCATACAAGCAGTGGTCCTGAAATAGATTTGTCTAAAACGCTTCAAACCCGTCAAGACCGTATCAATTATTTGTATTCTTATTGGGAAAAAAGAGTTGAGGCGGGCATGGGCGGAAGCATTGCTATTTTGTGGCAACTACACCAAAACAAAGTCGAATATTGCAATCAAAATTTCAAATCGGCTTTGCGTCAAGGTTGGGAAACCGATAGGGGGCGTGTAACCATGCGTTATGGCAAACCGCAAAACATTGAGCGTTATCCGTCCGAATCTACCTTGTTGCCTTATGAGGTGTGGCGTTATGACCGCCTTGATGCACAAAGCAATATCGCTTTTATTTTTTATGACCCAGATTTGGCAACAAATGAATATGCTTTGCTTCATTCGGATAAATATGGCGAACCCAAAAATCCAAGATGGCGTGATATGTTGATGGGCAATGGACGCACTCGCAATCAACAAACGATTGACTTTGACAATCAGCATAATGGCGGGTGGCAAGATACGAAGTTGAATGTGAATGATTAGTTTCTCGCAGATTTGCGGAGATGAAAGAACGCAGATTTTCGCAAATGAGTGAGATAATTCCAACTCTTTTGCGAAAATTCTTGTAGTGAGCTACGCCGAACTATACGAGAACTGCAATAATTATAGGCTTTTTTACCTGTTTTCACAAACATCATTTAGTAGTTGGACAAAATTAGTTTATAAAATATTTCAACGTCAAATAATTGATTTTTAAATACTTACAATAACTTTTCACTCTCAACTTTCCACTCTCAACTACTTATGCGCCATCTTATCTTTCTTTTGTGTCTGCCTTCCTTTCTGTTTTCGCAAAAAGTCTATTTTTCCAAATATATTTATGGCAATTTTGTGAAAGATGACAATCATCGCTTAGAGTTGTTCAATGAATCGGCAGAGGCAGTAAATGTGAGTGGCTATGTCATTGCGACACGTGCCTATATATTGAGATTGCCCGAAAAAACCATTTTGCAAGCATACAGCTCTTTGCGCATGGGACGGGTCGCTGTTCCACCCGAAATATTGGAAATTCAATACCAAAAACTACCCGATTTTTTGGTGCGTTTTTCCTCAGATAAAGAAATTGCGGACTATGTGGTTTTGTTTGACAAAAATTTGCGCATTATAGATGCTGCCTATTTTAGTAGGCAAGCA
>JAAFHL010000295.1 GCA_013298365.1 Bacteroidota bacterium
CTTTAGGCAAAGAAAAACTTCCCATTATTGGACTTACCGCAAAAGCCATGAAAGGTGATAGGGAAGAATGTTTGGCGGCAGGACTCTCCGATTATATGTCAAAACCCATAAATGTAGCGCAATTATTGGCATTATTGCATGTTTGGCTCTATAAAGAGACCGAAAACGATAACAATAATGTGTCTATTTTGGCATAGTGGCATAGTAATTGTATATAGGTATATATATATACTATTTTAATTATCCTATCATTTAACCTAAGATATCGGTTTTCAGTTATTGAGAAATAGCTAAATGGACAAGGAACTTTAACATAAAATGTACAATCAAGCAGAAAACGTAAAAATACTTATTGTAGATGATCGTCCCGAAAATCTATTTGCATTAGAAGCAATCTTAGAAGACGAGGGTATTGAGATAATCCAGGCTCATTCAGGATGCGAGGCAATAAGTCTCACTTCTTTGCATGATTTTGCACTTATCTTTGCAGATGTTCAAATGCCAGAAATGGATGGTTTTGAAATGTTGGAAATATTGCGTTCAAATGTGCACACACGTTTAGTGCCTGTCATTTTTGTTACAGCTATTAGCAAAGAAGATAAATATGTAAACAGAGGATATTCTGAGGGGGCGGTAGATTATTTGTTTAAACCACTAAATCCTAACATCGTAAAATCAAAAGCAGATGTTTTTGTTGCACTCTATAAACAAAAATTGGCATTTGAATCCCAAAAATTGAAAGATGCGAAACTCGAGAAAACCAAATTGTTAGATGAGCTTTCCCAAAAAATCAATGAGGTAAGCCGATTTAATTATGTGATATCACACAATCTTAGGTCTTCAATTGCAAGTATCATTGGTTTGAGTGACATTATCAATATTCCGAGCCTTTCTGAATCTGAAAAGTTGAAAATCGTAGATTATATTAGAGACTCAAGCCTCAAAATGGACGAAGTAGTGCGAGATTTAGGGGCGGTATTAGATGCAAGTGCGCCATTAGATTTGAAAAAAGAATGGGCTTCTATGAGCGCCTTAATTCATCATTCAAAACATCTATTTGAAAGCCAAATTCAAAAAAGCGACATCAGTATAAATATCAATATTGCCGAAAATGCCAACGAGATATTTACCATAAAGAGTTACATGGAAAATATTATTCATAACTTGTTGAGTAACGCCATTAAATACAAATCCCCTATTCGCAAAACCGAAATTTTTATTGACGTAAGTCGCAGAAATGATTATATTATTATTGCCATTTCAGATAATGGCATTGGCATAGATTTGCCTCGAAATGGCAAGCATCTTTTTGGTTTGTATAAGCGTTTTAACGTAGAAATGGAAGGAAAAGGATTGGGTTTATTGATGACAAAAACACAAGTAGAAGCACTCGGCGGTGATATTAATGTAGAAAGTGTGGCGGATATAGGGAGCATTTTTACCGTTCGTGTACCGATGGCAGTTATTGAGAAATAAATCGTTATTCACATAAAACAAAACACAGGCAAATTTTATCACTTACCTGTGTTTTTTCATATAGATTTATACAAGATTATCTTGCGCCACCGCCTTGTTGTTGTTGCTGCATTTGTTGTTGAATTTGTCTTTTCATCATTTCTTCTTGCATTTTTGCGGCTGAACCAGGCTTACCTTTTTTCACAGAAATAAGTTCTACTTCAAAAGTTAAAGGCTCGTTAGGACCGATTTTTTCGCCACCCCCTTGCTCACCATAGCCCAATTCGCTTGGAATATAAAGCATGAATTTGTCGCCTGGTTTCATCAACTGCAAACCTTCTGTCCAACCTTTGATAACATTTGCTAATGGGAAAGTTGCAGGCTCTTTACGTTCAATAGAAGAATCGAAAACCGTTCCATCAAGTAGTTTACCTGTATAATGAACGGTAACTGTATCATCAATCGTAGGTTTTTCGCCCGCTTTTCCTTCGGAAATCACTTTATATTGCAAGCCACTTTCGGTTACTTTCATGCCTGCTTCTGCTTTATTTTTCTCAAAAAATGCAGCCGCTTTTGCTTTTGCAGCTTCGCCTTTTTTGCCTTGGGCTTTTTGCATTACCACATTGAAACGGCGAATAATTGCTTGTGTTTCTTCTGCACTAAACTTTATTTTACTGGTGTCCTGTGCATCTAAAACACCCATCATCACCACGTCCATGTTAAATTTTACCACGCTGTCTTTTTCCATATTTTGACGTGCTTGAAAAATTTGCTTACCCATGTCAGAACCAAGCACATATGAGATACTATCGTTCAAATTGCTCATTTTAGCATTTCCGCCGCCCGTCTTTCCGCATGATGCGAGTGAAAGTGCTACAATCGTAGCAACTATTAATTGTTTGTACATTAAAGTTATGAATTAATTATGAATTGTTAAAATTGAGCGCAAAGTTAGTATTTTTTTGGGAAAGACAAAGGATAATGTTTTTTTATTTTTGTAGAATATAGCAGAAATAGCTATCTTTGTAGTATTAATTTCAGGGTAAAATGGCATTTATCGGCAAAAAATATAAAACGCTTGGCGAAGTCTTAAAAGCTTTTTGGGAAAATAGAAGGTGATAAGCTTAAACAGATTTCGCCTCTTTTTTATTTGCTTTTTCTATAACATCGCTTTTTGCAAAAAATATAGTACAATTCCGCAATATGCAAATCTTTTGCCATCTTTACGGTTGCTGTATTTATCAAATTGTTGTCGTACATTTTGGTGCGTTTTGCCTTTAATAGATAATCCTTTTTGAACACCGTCCCACACATTAAGCCGTTTTTGGCGCAATATTTCTAAATTTAGAGACAATGTCTCTGTTACATCTGTGTTTATTTCAGCATCTTCCGAAAAGATTTTTCCATTATTCGTATATTTTAGGGCAGCAATCGTATCTTTATCTTGTGGATTTATTTTCAAGGGCTTATTCCCTCTCACATTTTCGCAATGTGCTTTGAGGTGGTCTGGGTGATGAATATTGGGTGTTAGGTTATAATAACCCACACATACTCCCAGAAAATTTTGATAACTTAATCTTAAATCCTCATTTCCGTTTGTACCATCATAGATACTTTGTGGATGATGATGTTCAATACTGCCTAAATAATCAATCTGCCGCATACAATAAGCACATAAATATCCCTGCTCTTCTAAAAGAGATTCTTTTACTACTTTCTTTGCATTATCTTTTAGGTCTTTATATTCTACAGCACCCGATGCTCGCAAGGCAATGAGTTCTTTTGGCTCGTTTTGTTTAACAATATGTATCATGTTTTAATCTTCTAAAACGTTCAAAATATGTTCTGCTTTCAGCAAATCTGGGTCATTATCCGTATATTTTTGGCGAAGACGCTTTATTGTATCTCGAAGTTCTATAAAGTTTGGATTTTCAACTTCAAAAGCCTGATAAAGTGCGTCTATTTCTTTTTGGGCAAATGCAGGGCGTTCTGATATTTCGAACCACTCTAATAGGAAAGAGCGAATATCTCGACCAGCAGCTTGCAGGGGAGTAACTTCTCCGTTTTGCATAATTTTGTAAATCAACACACTATCATTTTCATTTGGCAAATAAGTAAGCACAAAGGGTGAATGTGTCGTTACAATAAATTGTGTATTGGGAAAATGCTTTACCAAAGTAGCCAAGATAGTACGTTGCCATTTTGGGTGAAGATAGGTGTCTATTTCGTCTATGAAACAGGTCGCATAAGTTTCTTTAAAAGTATTTTTTGTGTCTTCATCTGTACTTTCCCACAATCGTTTCATAAAAAAACCAACCCAACCGATAACATTATTATAGCCTTGACTAATTAAATGTAAAGGCAATCCATTTGGGTGTTCATCACTCATGATTTTTACTTCTTGGCTATCTAATTCATGAATAAGTTGTATTGCATTTCCTGTAATTTCACTAATAACCTCAAAAATTTGTGTAATAATTGGGGTCATTCCTATGCGCTCGGAAGCAGGAACTTGTGTGTCCATAGATTGACGTAGCCAAGACACAAATTTATCAAACCTTATATCAGGCTCATTATATAACAAAGACTTTACATCTTCAATATTTGACTCATCTAAAGTACCTTCCAGTATTTTTTCCTGCGGCTTTGCTTGTTGTCCAAAACCGATGATAAGTTGTTGAAAAGTATCATTTTTTTCGCCCAAAATACTAAAATCATCTCCTACATTCACAAATTCATGCCATTTAGGATAGTTATTTGCTATATCTATCTTATGCGTTTCTTGTTTAATCGTGCCATTATGATACGTATTTTGTACTTTGATTGTCCCTAATTGCGCAAATTCTTTCCCTTTTTTATTAGCACCTATTATTGTTAGTAAATCTTGAATGTTTTTATTTTCTATTTCAAGATAATCTATACCTATCATTCCCAATAAAATAGCCCTCAAAATGGTACTTTTTCCTGTACCATTTTCCCCAATAAAACAGATAATATTTTGATTTAAGGGAATGGAAAGTTCCGAAAAATGGCTAATATTTGTCATTTCTATGGCTTCAAGTTGCCAGTATTTGGTAAAAACAGGTATGTCTGTTGATGGATTTCTCTGTTTTTCTTTCTTGAGTGCCTCAATTTTTGCTACATTTGCCTCAAAAAGAGAGGGCGTATAATCGGGAAACCAATCCTTGTAATGACGTAAATAAATGTCTATTTTTTGTTTGGTCTCTAAAAAAACTTCTAATGCCCCTAAGTAAGAATCTATGCCATCATAATATTTTCGCCAGAAATAGATTTTATCTTCTCTTTTTGTTGCTTTTGCATCTAATACAATGGCTAAATCATGTAAAATTTCTGCTTTTTTATCGCTATCTAAGGCAGACATTTGCAAATAACACCTGCCTATAATTTCTATAACAAAGTAAATATTAGGGGTTTTGCTAATATTATCAGTTGCGTTCCAAAGTGAAAGCATTAGTTTTTGGTCATCTCCTAAAAGCCAGTAGCTCTTAGAAAGCCGACTATGGTTGTTTGTAGCTCTTAATCCGAATGTCATTTCAGGATATTTTTCCCTCAAAAACAGATAGACATTTTCATGAAGTAATTCAATATCAGCAAATTTTTGTGCTTTGGGCATAATCTGAAAAAGATTAAAACAATTTGTTATTTTATTCCTATACATAGCGTAGGGTTTAAACCCTACGCTATGAATAGGAAATTGAAAAAAAAACTACAAAAACTTCACAACACCAGCCACCGCTTTTCCCAAGCCAGCTACATTTTTCCCACCTGCCGTAGCATAAAAAGGCTGTCCGCCACCACCGCCTTGTATTTCTTTTGCCAATTCTCTAACGATATTTCCTGCGTTGAATTTCTTGCTTTCTGCCAAATCTTCAGACATAATCACACTCAACAGAGGCTTGTTGTCAATCACAGCACCTAAGGCAATCAGCGTGTTTGTTGTCATTTTTTTCAATTCAAACGAAAGGTCTTTTAAATCATTTGCAGAATTGAGCGCAACAACTTCTGCAATTACCTTTGTGCCGTTCATTTCTTTGGCTTTTGCAGCAAGTTCTTTTTTCAAACCTTGCACTTTTTCTGCGCCAAATTTCTCAATTTGCTCTTCCAAATGCTTCACTTTTTCCAATAAATCGCTTAGACTTTTGATAACATCTTTGGGATGTTTGAGCAAATCAGAAACTTGTTCTAATTTTGTATTTTTCTCCATCAAGAAATTAATTGCATTGTCAGAAGTGTAACATTCTACCCTACGAATCCCTGCGGCAGTTGAGCCTTCGGAAACGAATTTGAACAAGCGAATTTCAGATGTATTTTGAACATGAATCCCGCCACACAATTCTACACTATAATTTGGGTCAAAAACGATAACACGCACAGAATCACCATATTTCTCGCCAAAAAGAGCCATTGCCCCCATTGCTTTTGCTTCTGCAATCGGCTTGTTTCTATATTCTGTAAGCGGAATCCCTTGCGAGATTTTCTCATTCACAATATCTTCCACTTTTGCTAATTCCTCGTCTGTAACTTTGGCAAAATGTGAAAAGTCAAAACGCAAAACCTCATCATTTACCAAAGAACCTCTTTGCTCAACATGCGTACCTAACACTGTACGCAATGCTGCATGTAATAAGTGTGTAGCAGAGTGATTTGCACGTATCAAACGGCGGCGATTTGTGTCTATACTTGCCACCCATTCGCCTGTTGCATCTTCGGGAATTTTGTCTGTAAAATGCACAATCAACTCATTTTCACGCTTTGTATCAAGT
>JAAFHL010000297.1 GCA_013298365.1 Bacteroidota bacterium
AAAGCTTCAATACTCGCATTTTCTTTGTCGGCAGCAGTCAGAAAAATTTTATGCAAGATAGAATAATCGGGAAGACGAGGGGAGGCAAGAAATGGCAGCTTTGTTTCCATCAAAAAAGGAAACATTTTGACCTGAAAAGAAGAGGTAATAATACACTCTGCTGTGCTAAAAAGCATTAATTTCTCTCCAATTTTTTGTTTTTCGCTCACAAAACCTTCGCTATGCGCCGTTCCTATATGCGTCAAAATGCCCAAAGTAGGCTGAATCATTTCTGCCAAAATCTCCATTTCGCCTACCTTAGAAATGCCTGCTTCAATGATTGCTGCATCTATGTTAGGACGCATTTGTAACAAAGACAAAGCCACTCCCAACTGACTATTATAGCTCATCGGGCTTTTTACAATTTGAAATTGTCCTTCTAATAAAGTCGTAAGCCATTCTTTTACAATGGTTTTGCCATTGCTACCTGTGATGCCAATCACAGGATAGGTGAATTTTTCTCGATGCGTTTTTGCCCAAATCTGTAAAGCATCTAAGGTATTTTCCACAAGTGCGTAATTGATTTTCGGGAAATCTATGTCTTTTTGCACCAAAAAATTTTGAACGCCTTTTTCAATCGCCTTTGCAATAAAATCATGCCCATCTCTGTTTGCTGTTTTGAGGGCAACAAACAGGGTTTGTTCACCATGAATAATGTTGCGTGTATCAAAAGCAACATATTGCAGCGGCATTTGCATTTCAGCCCCTTGAAAAAGGTCTTTCGCAAAAGCCGCTTGTGCAATCTCTTGAATCGTATATGTTAATCCGAGCATTATGTTATGACTGCTGTTTCCCTAGTTTACTGTTCCAATACCCGTACATAAAATAGATGAGCAAACCTATCAAAAGCCATGCAATGAAGCGCACCCAATTTGTATAGCCCAAGGTAGAAAGCAAATAGGAGCAACTTAATAAGCCCAAAACAGGAATGAGCGAATATTTTTGCAAGAAAGTATAAACAGAAATATAGGCACATAATACAAAAAACGCCCAAGTAGGAATGTTATGTTTCCAATGTTCAAAGCCCTCTCCAAAAGAAAAAGTGCTACTTGTCCATTTTTCAATATCTGCATCTTTGCTGAGAAATAAATATGCCATCATGCCTACAAAAAGGATAGGAATGATAAATTGCCCATTCATATAAGGCACTTTGAATTTGGGTTCGGGCAGGTCTTTTCTGTTTTGTAGCAATAAAATACCACCACATACCAAAATGAAGGCGAAAAGCGTTCCGATGCTACACAAATCTGTTACCAATGCGGAGTCCAAAAACATAGCAGGTACGGCTACAATGAAGCCTGTCAGAATCGTAGAAAATGCAGGGGTTTTGTATTTGGGGTGCAAAGAAGCAAATTTTTGCGGTAATAAACCGTCTCTACTCATGCTCATCCAAATACGGGGCTGCCCCATTTGAAACACCAATAAAACGCTTGCTGTGGCTATCAATGCCGAAAAAGCAATGATTCCGCCTATCCAATTCAAGCCTCTTTCGGTAAAAGCATTGGCAAGAAACGCTTCATTGTTGAGCAAATTATATTTTACCATACCTGTCAAAACCAAAGAAACGCTGACATACAAACCTGTGGCAATCAACAAAGAATACATCATGCCACGAGGCAAGTCTCGCTGTGGGTCTTTACATTCTTCGGCGGTAGTGGAAATGGCATCAAAGCCAATGTAGGCAAAAAAGACCGCAGAAACGCCTTTTAACACGCCTGTTGCGCCATTTGGCGCAAAGGGAATCCAATTTTCAGGATTGATATAAAATGCGCCAATTACGGCTACAATCAGCACAACCGCTACTTTGAAAATCACCATAAAATTGCTCACATTCCGAGATTCTTTGATACCAATATATACCAAATAGGTGATGGCGACAGTGATAACAAAGGCAGGAATATTGAGAATGAAAGGGATAGAGCCAATTTTGGGCGCAGTGAGCCACAAGTTGTTAAAGGCTTCTATGCGAGGTGTAATGTTTTCTCCCTTCAAAAAAGCCTCATGCCCATGATATGCTTCAAGCCAGCTTGTGCTTAAATGTGGGGGAATGATGATGCCAAGTTGTTTCAAAAAAGCGGTGAAATTACCTGACCAAGAAATTGCAACGGTAATATTGCCAATCGCATATTCCATGAGCAAATCCCAGCCAATAATCCAGGCAATGAGTTCGCCAAAAGTAGCATACGAATAGGTGTAGGCACTGCCTGATACGGGTACACGAGACGCAAATTCGGCATAACAATAGGCAGAAAAGCCACAAGCAATGGCAATTCCCAGAAAAAGAAAAACGACTGCTGGTCCGCCATCAAAACAGGCGTTGCCAATCGTGGAAAAAATCCCTGCACCTACCAATGCGGCAATCCCAAAAAAAGTTAAATCTTTGACATTCAGCTCTTTTGCCATGAGTTCATGCTCTGGAGTGTCATTTACTTCGTTCATTATCTGCTGAATAGATTTGGTGCGGAAAAAGTCTTTTATCTTCATTTTGTGTGGATGTTGGTAAGTAATGGGCAAATATATCATAAAAAAATAAAATAGCGGCAAAATCTTGTATTTTGGGTAGAAAAAATATGACTTTCTCATAAAAAAAATACTTCATTAAAAGATTACATTTTACCACAAAGGTCTCAAAGGATTCACAAAGGACACAAAAATTTATCAAAAATAAGCTACTTTGTGTGCTTTGTGCGGGCTTTTCTTTGTGAACTTTGTGGTTTTATTTTTTATGAGAAAGTCATTTTACACAAAAGGTTTTAATCCTTATAAAATAAGATATTTTCATTTTTTGGTGTAGCTATCATAAAAGCCTTTTATCTTTGCAAAAAAAATAAAAAATGAATCTCTTATTTGATAGCATTGTCGAACTCTTTCAATATCTTTGCAAGCTCACAGGCTTGCGATATGCAGAGTTAAATATTTTGGTATATTGCCTGCTTATTCCCTTGACTTGGGTGGTGATAGTTGTTGTTCGCAAGCAAAAACACTTGTTGCTGTTGGCAATGCACATTATTAGCGTCTATCTTTATCTATCTTTTCGGGGTGAGTTAAATATTTGGAGTCAGCAGTTTTATGCAAAAAATCTAACTTATTTGGCGTTTTTTGGTAAAAATACGCCACAAGGCTATATCAATGTCTCACTTATTATTGGTTTGCTTGTCCCTGTTTTTATGTATGGCTTATTACTTTTTGCGAAAAAAACAATGATACTATGGATATATTTATTTTTCTTAATAGCCTTAATTGCTTATCAAGTATTTATTGTAAGGAATTAAGGTAAGTTACAACTGAAAGGATTTTAATGATGTTCCTCTTGCGATTCTCCCGAATCGCATAAAAAAGCGAACCATTAAGCACAGATGTTTTGTCTATAACCTGCAATTCTGGAGAATCGCAGTACGGTAAAAACACTAGACAACTTACATTAATTAATAATGCGAATCAAGGGTTAGAAATTTAATCTAAATATATGGCTATTAATTATTTATGTGTTTTCTTACAGTCCCGTAGGGACAAAATATCGGTAGAAAATAATCATATCCCATACCCATTTTTGAAATTCATGCTTTTAGCATGAATTCTTCTTGGGAAATGGCGGAAACATTGCGTTTCTACCGATATTTAGCCCCTACGGGGCTTTGAAAAGCACTTTTCAACCCTTGATTCGCATTAATAGTTAAAAATGAATAATTAGGCTAACTATATGATAATGATTAATTTAATGCTAAACTATCTTTCTCTATTTGTACATGCGGCGATTTATCTCCTTTTTCATACCATTATTTTTTATCCATTTGCTTTCTGCACAAGTGGCAGATAGTCGCAACCTGTTTTATCTTAGCTCAAATTCGACACAAGGACAGTCAATGTGTCAGTACGATACCCTAAAATGTGAGGTACATTTTCGAGATACAACTTATTTGAATCCTTTTTTTCGTTGGGAAAGCAAAATGCCTAACGAGCCTTGGCATGTTGAGAAAATAGATACCCTCAGAAAGTGGGAAATTTCGCCTTTGATAAAAGGAAAAAGTTATCGCTGTGTGGTAGATGATACGCTCACAAGCGATGGGCTGACCTTTCGCAAAAAAGTTTCTGACATACTCACGCCCTTTATTCATACTTTTCCAGACATTACTTTGGTGGCAGAAAAAGCGACTTGTTTGCTGCCAAATGGAAAAATAAACCTCTATACGAATTCGGATACGAAAAACATGAAGTTTTTTTGGACAAATAAAAGTACAAAACAGCATGTAACAGATGTGGAAGCGGGCATTTATTATGTGGTAGTCTCGGACATCAAAACAGGTTGTCGCCACACATTTAGCGACACCGTTGTCAATGAATTTGTACCACCTTCGCTTTTTATTCATACTCGCTATGCCGAATGTGGATTGAGCAATGGCGCAATAGATTTGAATGTTTCGGGAAATGATGGACCTTTTACTTATAAATGGAGTACAGGTGCAGAAACCGAAGATTTGACTGATGTGGGGGTAGGGGTGTATCGAGTTACGGTAAGTAATACAGTAGGTTGCGCTACTACTGAAAAAATAGGTATTTCCAATGTCGCTTCTCCTTTTCGGATTCGGCTCAATACGCAAGATGCAAGTTGCGACAAAGCAAACGGCAAAATTAGCTGTCAAGTTGAGGGAAGTGGCGCACCTTTTACCTATCATTGGAATACAGGCGCAAAAACGCCCAATATTCAGCGTTGTGAGTCAGGGAAATATTTTGTAGCGGTCAAAAATCAATACGGCTGCTTAGATACAGCTTATACAAATGTCAAGAAAATGCCGCCTTTAAAGGTAACATTTGATGTGAAGGAAATTGCTTGTTACGATGCGGCTACGGGCGTAATTATGACACAACTTTCGGATAATTCGCAGCCTTATCGCTATTTTTGGAGCAATGGCAGCGAAGATAAAAACCTGAAAGATGTTCCCGCAGGCGATTATACCTTGGTGGTAAAAAATGCAGATGAAAGTTGTGAGCTTGTTTTAGATGTAACGATTCCTGCTCCAAAACCTTGGCAATTAGTTACTGATATTCAGTATATGAAAGGGCTGTATCGTTTTGTGGTAAATCCCAAAGGTGGCACAGAACCCTACACCTATTTGTGGAACAATGGACAAAATACAAATCCTTTGGAAACCACAAAAACAGGTAATTATTGGGTGCAAGTTACTGATGCTAAGGGTTGTAGCCTTAGCGATTCTATTTTTTTATCTGCTCATGTAGATGAAAGCCTCTATATCCCGAATGTGATAACGCCAAATGGCGATGGCAATAATGACGATTTTTATATAAAAGGGGGAAATATATATAAAATAGCCATTGTTATTAGTGATTCACTCGGAAATGTGGTCTATGAAGAAACCTACAAAGAAATTCACTGGGACGCTTCTGACTGTGGTGATGGGGCAGATTGTGGGGCGGGCTTGTATAGGTTTAGCGCATGGTTGTATTTTCAAAATGGAGAAGTGAAGGAGAGAAAAGGCTGTTTTGCTGTGCAGAAATGAAAAAAAATATCAGGGAATAATTTCAAGCATTTTATATTAGGGGAAACTCCCATTTTTATGCTATTTTTGCAGCAAATACTGTAATTTGTTATATCATAAAAGCCTGCCTATCTTTGTTACATGAAATAGAAAAGAAAATATATAGTTAAAAATAACTATTTTATCATCTGTAGCATCTTACTACTTTTGTAGCAAAATTCTATATTTATGAAAATAGTATTATTTGATGACCATCAGTTTGTAATTGATTCAATCGCTCAATTCCTTGCTCAAAAAACAGATGTGGAAATTGTGGGTACAGCAACTCGTAAAGCGGCGGTATTAGCTATTTTGTGTTCAAATGAAGTAGATATTCTCATTTCCGATGTATTGACAGATGAAGAAGTGGGGCTTGGGCTTTTTGAGGAAATCAAGGCAAAGAAATTGCCCATAAAAGTGATTGTGTACAGTAGCATTACCTCTCAATTTGTGAAGGAATTTTTATATGAATATGGAGTAGTGGCTTTTTTAAACAAAAAAGAATCTCTGGCAAAACTTTGGGAGACGATACAATTAGTAGATTTGAACAAACATTATAAGGTTACTGTAGTTGAACAAGAAAAACCGCCGAAGCTGACTGTGAAAGAGCAAGAAATTGCAAAATATC
>JAAFHL010000298.1 GCA_013298365.1 Bacteroidota bacterium
ATCAAATTTCATTGCCAAATCAAAGAGCATTTTCCAAAATTCTTTTTGATGCGAATGATGTATGCCATTTTCAATTTCATCTATCAACAACACACAATTTGGCGTTGCTACCATTGCCAAAATATATTCTGCAATTTTATTGACAGCATCTCCCAACAAAGACAAAGGCGTAGGGAAACCGCTTTCTTGCCCTTTTTTGCGAATATATATAGCAGGCAATACTTGTAATTGATAGGCTTTTGCTTCTATAATCTCATTGTCAATCACTTGTAAAGCTGCCAATAAATGGTGTGATTTGCCGATAAAATCTGCTTTTTCAAAGTCATTTGCAAGTTCTTGATTGGTTTTGCGAAGGTAGGAGGAAATGTAAATTGTCGGAAAACTTTCTTTGGGTGTTATAAGAACAGGTGCAGTTAAATCATGATGATATTGTAAGAAATTTATTTGTAAATTCTTTATTTCCATTTGATGAATCTCTTGCTTTTGATTTACATTCTGGGCAATATATAATGAATTATTTTTATCAAAACCATAATAAAAACTCTTGTCAAGTTGTTCTTTAAAGTGACTATTATAAGAATTTGTAAACTTTCTTTTGTTTAAAATATCTTCTAATGTGCGATTATTAGGTTGATTTAATAAATAAATAGCCTCCAACAATGCCGTTTTTCCTACATTATTTTGTCCGCCAATCAAATTTATTCGCTTAAAACCTTCTATAAAAGTTTTGCGAAAGCATCTAAAATTTTCTATGTAAATAGATTCTACCATGTTTTTATTCATCATATTTATGGGACAAAATTAACATTTATTTTCCACTTTCCTGCATTTCTTTCAAACTATTTGCAATAAATGCTTTCGCATTATCATGCAAAAAAGTCGCATCATTTGAGTTGATAACTTCGCCAAAAGCAATCGTAACTTTTGTTTTCCAATGCCCAAAGACCCGAAAAAAGTGCGGGACAAAATACTCTTTTCCGACCCAAGCATCACCTGCTTTTGCATAATCTATTGCTGCGGGAACGATGGGGATATTGCCTTCTGCTGCTAATTTGAAGCTGCCCATTTTAAAATCCTTTACAGAAGGTCCTAAAAAAGTTGTGCCTTCGGGAAAAATCGTAACCGAAAAACCTTTTTCAAGGCGTTTTTTCATTTCAAATAAGGTCTGTTTGCGGCTTTCATTGCTGCTTCTATTGACGAAAATTGTGCCTGCAGCTTCGGCACAATAACCGATAAGCGGCCATTTTCTCAATTCTGCTTTTGCGACAAAAGAAGCGGGATTTTGTGCCATAAAGACAAAAATATCGGCGTAAGAACGATGATTAGGCATGATAATCGCCCGTAAATCAGGCTTTTGCCCTTTTATAACGACCTCAAAGCCAATTCCCCAACAAATGCTTCTTGCCCACAAACCTGCATATTTAAACCCAATATCATAGCTTTTTCCTTTAAATAAACTTTCTATGACAATGCCACTTCCGCAAACAAAGGTGCAAAGGATAACCCAAATTAGGCGAATAAACGCAAGTAAAAATCGAAATACAAACATAGTGATAATTTTGCTGCAAAAATAGGAGATAATTGTTAAGAAATATAGGAAAAAGGCTTACTTAAATTCTATATTATTATATATATATCATTTACAACAAGTTATATAAATTTCTAATAAAAAAGAAGATAATTTTGATTCTATTTTGTCCTTAATCAAAATTAGTTTTATATCTTTGTACAATAAATTAGCTGAAAATAATATTCAATTATGGTTTACGAAGATTACTATAAAGTTGCTTTGAAGCATTTACGCACTTGTGAATATATGAAAGACCATCTTAATACGGTTACTAATGTTGATAAAAAAGATGCTATTTTGCGTAATATCTATTATTTGAGCGGATATATTATAGAAGGGGTTACTAATTTTTTGATTTATAAAACAATATATAGAAATAGTCCTAACCGTCCTGTAGATCCGCTATTTGAAAACATCACTCAAATAAATAAATGGATATGCTACAATTACCCTACTCCGACTCAACGGAGTAGAAATCCTTCTTTGCCTCCTCAATTTTCATTAAGGATAGCAGGTCATAAGTTTCAGCAGAATAAAGAAGTTATATTATTTAAGCTAAATACGATACAATCTATTCATTTTCGATATATTGAGATTTTTACGGAGAGTCCAAATATTAGGAGAACGCCTCTGTACAAAATGTTTAAAAATTGGTCTCATAATGAGGTGAGGTATCAAACTCATTTGACTACTCATCAAAGTTCAAATATTGTTTATCACGAACAAGATGTTTTAGCATTTTTTGAATTTGCCAAAGAAACATACCGTATTTTACCTACATTATTCTAAATTAATATGTTACAAATTTTTGACAAAATTAATACAATCTATCAAACATTGGAAAATAATGACAATGTTGTTATAGAAAATGGACAAAAAGAGTTTAGGATTCTGCTGAAAGTGGAATCTATGATTGAAGTATTTGTGAAAACAAAACATCATAATGGAATAGATAAGCTCTCTTTTGGTGAAAATGTTTTTTTGTACGCAATAACGCCAGAGGAGTTAGATGATGACCATTACTATAATGCCATTTTTGCTAACCCTAATAAGGTTCAAACGGGACTTACTTGGCGTTTTGACTCCCTATTGTCTAAAGAAAACAATATAGAAAAGATAAAAAACCCTTGTAATATTCTTACCTTTTACAGTTATAAGGGGGGTATGGGCAGAACAACCACATTATGTTCTTATGCCATTCATTTGGCACAACGAGGAAAAAAAGTAGTTATTATAGATTGCGATTTTGAAGCTCCAGGCTTTTTTAATTTTTTTAACATTCAAGAAAAACAAGCACAAAAAAATGGTTTAGTAGAATATTTATTAGATAAGGATTTTTTGGGGAAAGAAAATGTGAATTTAAAGGAAAATTATTTAATTCCGATAAATATAGATAATAATAGCGACTCTAATATTTTTGTACTTCCTGCGGGTAACTTGAGTTATACAACAATTCAACATTCTGAAAATGAAACACTCAATAAAAATTTATACCATTATATACATGGATTGGCACGACTCAATCTTTCTAATACTTATAACATACTAACACAGTTTCGAGAATTGTTTAAAGATTTAGTGCAAACCCTGAACTTGAGTAAGGACGACTATATTTTAATTGATTCTCGCACAGGTTTTAATGAAATTTTTGGTATTACTGCTTTAAATTTGTCTGATTTGATTGTAGGTTTTTTTGGAAGTAGTGAACAAACGAGACCTGGCTTATATTTTTTGTTGGACAAATATCAAGAATTGCAAGCCTTACCAGAATCTCCTAAGCTAGTCTTAATTAATTCAATAATTCCCAATAATGCAATCGTTTCAAAAAACTTTGAAGATAGCTTTAAACGTTTATTAGTGAATTACAAAGATGAAAAAGAATCTGATTGGGACATTTTGGGAAGTGTGCCTACTTTTCAACTACATGAAAATAGGGTATTAAAAGAGTTAGGCGTTCAGTTTTATGAGCAAGATGATTTGAATACAGAAAAAGAAAAAGAACTTCAGACATTGATTAAAGATAAAAAATTTAAGGATTATGAGGGGAAATATCAAACTTTTGAGGATTTAAGCCTTATATTCAAACAGCTTGATACATTTACTACTCATTATGTAGCACCTGTTTTTGATGTAAATATACTCAACATAGCAGAATTAAGGGAAGTTGTATTAAAACACCTTGCCGCTCTATTGGCGCAATATCCCGAAACAGGAACTGTAGCCATTTTTGCAGAAGATAAAGCGATAGATATTCATACCTTTTTTTACAGAGATTGTATGAAAGAACTTTTTAAGAAAGAAAAGTTTATCATTCAAGGATTCAAAGGCTCAGGAAAAACATATTTATATAAAGCCTTGAAAGATACTGAAATAACAAAAATAATTTTACATAGGGCAGGAATTCACAACACCGAAGAGTATAAGTTTATAGATATTATTGAAACAAAAGGGGGGACAAATAACTATAAAAAATGTCCTTTTGAGAAAAGTGAAATCCAAGAAATTAAAAATTTTCATGATTTTTGGAAAGTGTATATGTGGAGTTCTATTATGTTAGACACTTCTTTTGAAAAAGAAATAAGACTATTTAGAGAGAATTTTCCACAAACTCAGTTAGCGGAAGACACTACATTTTTGGAAAAGTCTGTTGATAAGGAGAAAAAAATAATTTTCAAAAAATATCTTGACATTGACGAAAATATGGTCTTAATAGAAAGAGACTTAAAGAACCTAAATGATTTTTTAGAAATAAAAAAAATAAAATTATTTGTACTATTTGACCAATTAGATAAGATTGCGAATTTGGTAGATTGGAGCAAATTCATCACACCTTTAGTAGAATTTTGGCGAGACAACTACAATAAACAATATTACAAAAATATATTTCCTAAAATATTTATTCGTACTGATATTATTAATAGAATTACTACAAATAATTCCTTGTCTTTGATAAAAACAGCAATAGTTCCCATAGAATGGAGTCCTATCGAAATGTATGCTTATTTCTTCAAATTGGTTTTTTCGGAAGAAAAATCAAAGCAAGCTTTTTTCAAATTGATGAAAGAATATCAGCAATATGAAATGAAATATATTACGGATATTGAATCTATTTTAATGAATAATCATCAACTCCCATTAGATATAGATAATATAAAAATATTGTTGAATACGTTTTTTGGCAATGATATAAAAAGCCCTAAAGGTCTGTCACTTGGTGATCCATTTAAGTTCTTTTTTGCTAATTTTTCTAATGCTGATGAAACCATAAGTCTTAGACCCTTTATTAATCTCATAAGTGGTGCTGTATTTAATGGCTTAAATAATATTTTGCCTAATTATAAAAATGAAAGAGAAGATAATTTTGATGAAATTACACCTATATTTCCTCAATTTGAAAGTAATCCTCCTTTTATACCCATTTTGCATTATTGTTATACTACAAATTCAGATATTAGGGACAAAGCTACAAAAGAACATTTTGATGATTTAACAAATGAGGCTGGTAATGAAGGCTTGCAAAACACGATTGCTTACTTAAAAACTTTGCCAAAAGGCAATAAGTATAAAAAGGTAGTACTGACTCATATAGAACTTGATAATTTGTTGGAAGAAGTAATTAATTCTCCCGAATATAAAATTGAAATGAAAGACAAAATATCTGTTATAGACTTGAAAAATTTGTTAGTTATCAATGGTATTACCTATAAAGATGAACAAAACAAAAACTATCGTTTTGCGCAGATGTATAAATATTGGTTAGGTTTAAAAAGTCGAACGGAAGATACTCTGAGAATAGGAAAGCGATTAAAAAATAGAATAACAAGCCTTAACATCAACAGGGGCTTTGGATTTGTCGCAACAGGTTACAAAAGTCCAGAACTTTATTTTCATGCGACTAGTTTAAAAGGGACATATTTTGACCACCTTAACATAGATGATTTAGTTGAATTTACTGTTTCTAAAAATGAACGAGGGCTAATTGCTACAGATGTAAGAAAAATATAGACAATTTACTTTAGGTATAGTTGAGAAATAAATTAGGAATATAATTTTGATTTAAAAATTTCATTACGAGGTATTTACCCTAAACTACTTATTAAGTGTTTGATACTTCGACTAATCTCAGCATATGTTTGTTGCAACAAAAATAAATTCGGTCTAAGTGCTGTTACTAAATCATTTTTTGAGTTTTTGGGTAAAAAATCCTATCTTTGCAAAGAAAATTACCACATTTTAAACCATTTTCAATGGATACAATTGATTTTTACGCATCTTCCAACCGTTCTCGAGGCGAGTTTCCCACATACAAGTTATTTGCTTCTTTATATAATGAAGTTCCTTGCATGTTAGATTGGGTTTCCGAACATTCTTGGTATTTTGACTATAAAAGAGTGATGGATAAAATTCGAGAGTTATATCCGAATCATGGGAAGGAATTGCATGTGAAATACTTTGATGTAGAAAAGAAAATCTCATATATAACAGAACAATTTATAGATTTGGGATGTGGCATTACTGTGTGTATGCAAAATGGCGAGTATAGAAATGAGCTTGAAAGTCCGCATGGTTTTTTGCCAGAGGACAAAGATGGCTATATAAATGCCATGTATTATATGCAAATTTATCA
>JAAFHL010000299.1 GCA_013298365.1 Bacteroidota bacterium
ATGTACGGGAATTTATTAAAGGGGAAAATAGGGTACAGAAAACAGCAGGTTATGCGATGCAAATATTTAAAAAGCAAGAAAAGCTTTTAAAATTATTGCAAAAAAATCTTGATGCCCCTTCTTATTCCCTAATCCCTGAACATGAAAGGAAAGCCTTGATTCTTTGTCTTTTAGCTTTAACGTATCCAATAACCTATAATTTACTCAATACATTAGGGGCTATATTCAAAGTCCAAGATACCATCAACAGAGGTAGTATTACTCAAAAAATGGCTTTACATTATGGGAGTAATCGGTCTTTATTTATTGCAATGGATTCACTCATTCAAATGTTTATGGAATTTAATAGAATCAAAAGAGTTAAATTAGGGTTATATGCGAGCCAACCCACTTCCACCATAAATAATATTTTTATCACAGAATTAATTATTTATACAGATATAAAACTATCTGAATCAAAAACAATTCTTTGTGATGATATAAAACATCGCAGTATATATTGGCATTTTGACTTAACATTCAATAAAAACCAAATATATAGCCTAATCAAATATAAAGACTCGTCAATCGGACGGGATTATATTACTATATGAGACAAGTATCAAGTATATATCAAAAATAGGGGTAATAATTATACACATCTCCCACATTCTTTATGTGTAATTTTTCTACTAAGGACCGTTTCTCGAACCCTCCCGCCTTGTATGCAAGCATTGAGTGTAGTCCCGAAAAAAAGCAAAATCCCTCCCAAAAAACCCGCAGATGTGGAGAAAATAAAAGCCTTTTTGGAGGCGGATAATTAATCACTTGTAACACTAATGGTTTGTAAATCTATAAATACCTCTTTCAAGTGGTCGAAATCTTTATCCATTGTCAATAAAGTAGCCGACAGTATCGAAGTTGTAGCTGCAATCCATATATCATTCTTGCCCATATTTCGAGCAGACATTCCGCTTGGTAGCGAGATTGTTGGGTGTATTCCTTGGCTATACAAATCTATCTCAGCGTATTTTTTGACTATATCCATTCTTGAAATCGGGACAATTCGAACTTCTTCAAAAATAAGGGCTAAATGGTCTAATTTCTGTTTGCCCCATTTATTTCGCCCTGCAATCGTATATAACTCACCTGCACTAACAATAGAAAGGTATAGACTTGTTTCATCTGAAAATAAATTTAATTTATTGGCTTCAGTCAGGAATTTTTCTGTATTACGAATAAGGTGTATCCAAATATTGGTATCCAAGACAAATTCCATTTTATTTTTTTATTAGGTTTATAAGTTCTTGCGCAGGAGCTTCTTCTTGCCAAAGTGCCTGTAATTTTTTAAGGGCATTTTTACGAACCGCATATTTTTTCTTAAATTCGCTTATGTCCATATCTTCGTCACTTACTATATTTTCGTGATTCTCAGGTAAATATAACTTATAGATAATTTCTGTTATCCATGATTTTACTAAAACAGGATTCTCTTTGAGATACTCCCCAAAAATAGTTTTTAATTCATTACTTTCAATTGTGATTTGCATGTTAATTCGTTTTTACAAATAAATAGTAATTTAAAATTCGCTTTCATTCTCACACATCTCTTTCCATTTTATGCGTTTAAAATACAAAGATAAGGAAAAAGAGGCATATTACCACAATATTTGTGTCAATCTTAAGTTTCACAAGCCTAATTTTTGACAATCTTCATCTTTCTATTTTTTATATCTTACTGCATACACTTCTTCCATAATGTCGTCCTCTGTTAAAGGCACATTTTGAGGGGCATTTTTGACAAATCGTTGTATCAGTTGAGAGATAGACTCTACCTTTACAAAATCAAATAAAGAAAGCATCTGCAAAAAAATCCTCTTTTTGCGACTCTCTACCGTTAATATTAATTTTTCTGTTTTCATAATGGATACAAAAATACCTATTTTTACGCAAAATGTATAGGATTTGTGAAAATAATTCTTGCTGTAACGAAAAGGAATCTGCGATTTGGCTACGTGGCATCGTTTAATCCCTATTTTCGCTCAAAATTCTACCAGTTTTCGGGGACTTCCTACATTGTATGTTGGCTTTGAGTATAGTCCCCCAAAAATTTACCCTTGTTCCGTTAAGTATTCTTGCGAAGCAAGGCACTTAACGGTTCAAATGAGTCGAAGTCTCCCGACTTCGACTCATTTGAACCCCAACCTTTCCTAACAGAACGTGCGTATCGAATTCAGCAGACTTCAATTGATTCTTGCCGTAAAGTGTCGCTTCGCTTAACACTTTACGGAACGTGCGGTTACAAAAACCGCCCAACTACTACAAGTCATTCAAAAACAATATTTTCCGCCGATGTTGGTGTTTTAGTCGAATGACGACAACCACATCGAAAAATAGCAAAATCAAGGACTGGGCTACAAAATACGAATGGCAATTTCTCTCAACTTCCAAGCCTGTACATAGCACTTTGAGCATGGTCGTTGAACTATGGACTCCCCTCTTTTCTTTTTTTGCCCAAAAAGAGAAAAAAATCGTATCTTTGTCTCTCAAACAGCTAAGATTATGACAACACGCACATTTGGCACATTTACTTTTGAAGAGGTTGAAGAAGCTTTTGGAATTGAAAAAGAGGCTTCTCTTCCACTATTAGAAGAATGGTTATCGGCTATCTCAGAGATAGACGATATCTATAAATTTATGTTAAATAGACTAAAAAACCATTTGTTAGAAGAGGTTTTGAATTGGAATGAAGATGAACTAAAAATGTTTTTTATTGGTCCCCTGATTGAATTGGCAAAAGTACAAACCAAAGATTTTAAACCTTTTACCCAAAGAACTTTAGAGGTTACCATTAATGAGACAAAAATAACGGGGAAGGTTGATTTTATGATAGCGAAAGGAAAACGTACTGCAAAGCCGCCTTATTTCTGTATTCATGAGTATAAGCAAGAGGCAGACACGAGTGATGACGCACTCGGGCAATTGCTTATTACAATGGTTGCTGCACAAATGCTAAATGACAATAAATTCCCAATGTTAGGTGCATATATTGTGGGCAGAATCTGGTTTTTTGTGATATTAGACGACAAACAATATGCGGTTAGTAATGCGTACAATGCATCAGATGAAGATATTTTCCAAATCTTTGCTATTCTCCAAAAGTCAAAGGAAATCATACAGCGATATGTATAGAAAATATATCAAATAAATAGTTCCCCGTTTTTCGGGACTTCCCGCCTTGTGTACAAGCATTGAGCCTAGTCCCGAAAAAAAAAGCAAAATCTACCCCAAAAACCCGCAGATGTGGAGAAAATAAAAGCGTTCTTGCAGGGGGAGTAAGGGAGGCGTTTCGGTCAGTGAGCTTGTCGAACCGGTGTATCTCGATAAGCTAAATAATCAGCACATCTGTTTGTTGTCTTCGGCGAAAAAAACATCGGGGCTTCGACAGGCCCAGCACCGATGTTTTTTCGCCGATGTTGAATAAATCCGTTTTACAGCCCTCATTCAAAATCAATACGAAAACTTGCACCCGCTGTGCTCTCCTCTAATTCAATGGTAGCCCCTAATCCCTCTACCAAAGTTTTGACAATAGAAAGCCCCAAGCCGTAGGAATTTCCTACTGCAATCGGCTGTGCGGAAAGTCGTTGAAAACGGGTGAAAATACGGGTTTTATCCTCAGCAGAAAAGCCTTGTCCTTCATCTTTTACCACAATTGAGTAGCGTTTTTCCTGTTTTTCGATAAAAAGGGAAATATTTTTATGGGTATGAGAATACTTGATGGCATTAGAAATGAGGTTATCAAAAACGCGCTTAAATGCAGGTTTATCGGTATATATTTCGCAGTTTTCTGACGGGAAATGATAGGTAATGGTGAGGTTTTTTTGCGTTATCCAATGCTGATAATCTTCTATAATGGCTTGCAATTCCCCTTTTACCTCAAAACGTTCAGGGTGCAATTGCGATGTTAGTCTATCAATATAGGTTACATCTAACAAGTCGTCTATCAAATGTGTGGCTTCTGCCAAAATCACAGGAATTTTTTGGAGATGTTTTTGTTGTTTTTCACTTAAATTCTCTTTTTGCAGCATCACCAAATCTACCACCGCCCGAATCCTGCCCAAAGGTGAACGATAATCATGCGAAACCGTTGCGATGATATTGTCTTTTTCTTGTAGCAAGGCATTTAAGGCTTGATTTGCCGCAAATAATTCATCTTTTTGCTGGGTAATGAGGGCATTTTTATGTTTCATTTGTTGATTGATATAATAGAAATAGGCAATAAATAAGGCTAATAAAATGGCAATAAAACCTAATCCGTATATTTGTAAGCCCTTGATAGTATTTTTTTTGCGTAAAAGATTGTTTTCTTGCTCCTTTTTTTGCGATTGATATTTGATGTCATATTCTCGAATAGATTTATTTTTTTCGTCATTCAATACAGAATCAGAAATGGCATGATATTTTTGATAATATGCTAAGGCTTGTGAAGGATTTCCCTTTTTTTCGGCTAATTGCGACAGGTATAAATAGCATTTTTCAATATCTTGCTTATAAGCTTGCTTTTCAGAATGAGTCAAAGCCGCTTTCAAATACTTTTCAGCTTCTACCAAACGCCCTGTTTGTAGATACAAATTGCCCAAAGACCTCGCTGCAATAACAATTCGATGCGGCTCTTTTAAGGCTAAAGTGATTTGATAGGTGGTTATGAAATGGGCTTCTGCTTCTTTGTAGTGATGATTTGCCATGCAAATATCGCCCAAATTTGAGCGAGCAATCATAATGCCCTTTGTGTCTTTTTGGGCGGTTGCCAAATCAAGTGATTTTTGATAATAGAAAAAAGCAGAATCTTTTTTGCCCATATCATCATACAAAAAGCCCATTCCATTGTAGTTTTTGATGAGCGAAGATACATTGCCTATTTTTTGGTTCATGCTTTGGGCTTTTCGATAAAAAGAAAGGGCTTTGGGAAAATCTTTGATTTTGCCGAATGTAAGCCCCACATTATAGTATGCTCTTGCAAGCTCTTTTTCATTTTTCAGAGAATCGAAAAGGCTAATGGTTTTATAATAATGTTGCAAAGCCTTGTCATAGTCAGGCAAATTATAGTAATAAATGCCGTAAAGATTTTCCATTTTGGCTATATACATAATATTTTCGCTTTTTTGGGCTAAATCTACTACCTGCAAAAAATATTGTTCAGCCAAGTCTGAGCGATGGTCTTTCAGCCAAGCTGCGATATTGTACATAGCAGACAATCGGCTCGAATCTCTCTTTGCGTTCTGTACTTTTAGCAACAAAGAATCCGGAATCGGAAGTTCGTTGTCAAGGGCAAAAGAAAATAGGGGAAATAATAAGCAGATTATACCCAAATATATGTACTTTTGTAACTTTATCCATTTCATATATGAAAATATTAATGATAGATGACGAGTTTGAATACGCAGAACTCACTAAGGAATATTTAGAAGCCAAAGGTGCATACGTAAAATATAGTCCTCGCCCTGACTTAGCACTTGCTATATTGCAGGCAGAGAGTTTTGATATTTGTCTCTTAGATGTAAAAATGCCCCTCAAAGATGGCTTTACCCTTGCCGAAGATATCAAAGCCTTAGATGAGAATATGCCCATTGTTTTTTTGACAGGGCAAACCCTCAAAGAGCATAAAATCAAGGGCTTACAAATTGGCGCAGACGATTATATTACCAAACCTTATAGTTTAGAAGAACTGTATTTGCGCCTTGTAGCCATTATGAGACGTTACAAAAGTAGTTATAATAAGTCAGCAGAAAAAACAAATATGATACAAGTTGGCAATTATCAGTTTTTTCCAGAAAGTAGAGAACTCAATATTTTGGAAGAAAAAATCAAACTTTCTGCCATTGAAGCCAAATTATTGCATTTGTTATTGCTACACAAAAATGATATATTGAAAAGAGATGTTGCTCTTCAAAGTATCTGGGGCGATGACGATTACTACAAAGCCAAAAGCATGAATGTCTATATCACAAAACTTCGCCAGTACCTCAAATCCGATACAAATATCGAAATCTTGAATGTACATGGCGAAGGGTATAGGCTCGTGGTAAAATAGTTAGCAGTGAACAGTTAGCAGTGAACAGTTAGCAGTGAACAGTTAGCAGTGAACAGTTAGCAGTGAACAGTTAGCAGTGAACAGTTAGCAGTGAACAGTTAGCAGTGAACAGTTAGCAGTGAACA
>JAAFHL010000003.1 GCA_013298365.1 Bacteroidota bacterium
TTATTATTAAAGAAAATAAGCTAATTTACCTTTTTGCACATAAAAACCCTGTTTTTCAAAAAGCAAAATATTACCTAAGTTGAATGGGTTCATTTTTGAAAAATAAATGCAAATTTAGTTGTTTTTTAGCAGATTTGTACAACGCTTTTTCTAGATAAACGCAATAAACCTATATTTTGAGCGATAATAAGCATTTTTTTTTACATTTGATTTTTGTTTTGTAAACCCTATCTTTGTGAGTATAATTCACATTCATTCTTAACCATCATGAAAAAAATTCTAATGACACTACTCTTTGTGAGTAGCATCTGTGCAGTGCAAGCACAAGACAACACCGAAAGTGTATTCAAAAAAAATGAGTATGCTTTAAATATTATGCCATATTTTAATTTTTTTTCGGGAAATGTCAATCAGTTTGCCATGTATCGTAGGCGTTTTGACAAAAATGCCCTAAGAGTGAGCTTTTACGCCCACACACACCAAACAAATCGCAATGAAATGGATATGGAAAACATGTCATTTCAACTCAAAGATTCTGCGTTTAGTATTTCAAAAACAGGTTCTTTTGGCGGCTTAGCAGGCTTGCGAGCAGGTTATGAAAGACATTTTAATAGCGGATATCCCAATATTGACTTGTATGTAGGAGCAGATATATTTGCGGGCATGGGAGGAACTTCAAAAGAAAAATATGTATGGAATTTTCAACAACAAAGTGATAGTTCATATACATATACTGCGGTAAACAATGATGACCCTGTCATTGCGAAAGTGCGTATTATGCAAGTAGGTATTAGTCCTGTTATTGGTTTACATGTAAATTTAGGTAAACGTTTTTTTGCAGGTGGCGAAACAGGATTTAATTTCTACCAAGAATGGCAAAAGAACCGTCCTAAATATCCGGAATTTAGGGCTACTACCTTTAATTTTGCTGTGGTTTGGCGAATACTCTTAGGCGTAAAATTTTAGAAATATTCCCATTTTTGCACATAAAATCGTATTTTGGGAAAACTGGAAAGTGTTTGGTAAAGCAAAAAGCCTTATTTTGAACGAAATAAGCGATATTTAGCCCTAAAAACATTTTTTTTTAGAGAATTGCTGCTTTGGTACATAAATTGAACTTACCTATACAGCAAGAGGATGGAATTTTCGTTTTATCGTAATGCGGTATGAAGATGTTGATATTTTCATACCGCAATTTTTTTGCCCCTTTTTAGAACTCCATACCCTGTTTTTGCGTTTAATGCGTACAGTCTCCCAGATTTTGCAGACAGCCATTTTTTACAGCTAACTGTTCACTGATGACTGCTCACCGATAACTGTTCACTGATGACTGAATTAACTGTTTCTATTACTGACAATGCGGCAATCGAATTGAAAAATATTCGGGTAGAAGAAAATATCGCTGCGGATAAAATCTTGCGCCTTGGCGTAAAAGGCGGCGGCTGCTCTGGTTTGAGTTATATTTTAGAATTTGAAGAAAAAACCGCCTTTGATGAGGAACTCACTCTCAATAACGTGCCTGTCATTATTGACAAAAGACAAATGATGTATTTGGTGGGAATGGAACTTGATTATCAATATGGACTGAATAATCGAGGTTTCATTTTCAATAACCCAAATGCTAAAACTACTTGTGGTTGTGGGACTTCGTTTTCGGCATAATCTTATGCCATAAAAAATATAGCGTTTAAACCCATTATTTAAATATGCCAAGAAAAAAAATAAATGATAACGAAGAAAGTGCTACAAGGGCATGACGAGAAGGCGAGTTGATACATCAATTTCAACTGACTCGTATTGCAACAGCACAAACGCCTTTGCTAAAAGAGTGGTTATCTGTTGAAAATCCTATATTGAGTCCATTATAACAAATGATTTTTGATAATATTCTCCTAAAAGCGCAAAAAAGTATTACAGGTTGGAATGAAGAAGATTTGAAAATAAAATTCATCGGTCCCGTATTAGAGCTTGGACAAATGTATGATGATGACAATGTGGTGGGCTATTTTGACAAAACTATTTCAGGTATAGTTGAAGGCATTAAGCTAACGGTTAAGTCCGATTTTATGCCTGCAAAAGGCATATTAGATGTTTTTAGAAATCCTTATTTTCATTTTCAAGAATATAAGCCAAACAAGAATCCATCTGACGACTCTATGGCGCAACTGATAGAAGCATTTTTGATTGCACAAGTCAAAAATAACAATAACAAACCGTTGTATGGAGTCGAAATCATTGGTAAACAATGGAGCTTTGTTACCTTTGAGGAAAGAAGTTATTGCGTTTCTTCTACTTTTGATTGTACCAAAAAAGGGGATTTACTTACAATTATTGCTGTTTTACGCAAATTTCGCAAAATTTTATATGAAAAATTAATGGACTAATATATGAAAAAACATTGACTTTATTTTTAATTCAAAAGCATCATGGACAAGTTCATCTTCTTGCTCTGCGCAATTTGCCTTTTTTCGGCTTGCGCTCAAACCAAACACAACGAAGCTCCTATAGCAACAGCTTCTAAAGAAACAACAAACATGGCAGACAAAATTGTAAAAACAGACGAAGAATGGAAAGCAGAACTTTCTGAACAAGAATACTATGTTCTGCGTCAAAAAGGTACAGAAAGAGCTTTTACAGGCGACCTTTGGGACAATCACGAGGAAGGTGTTTATACTTGCGCAGCTTGCAGTGAGCCACTTTTCCTCTCCGAAACCAAATTTGAATCAGGCACAGGCTGGCCCAGTTTCTACAAACCTGCAAGCAATGATTGTATCAAAGAAAATGTGGACAGAGACCACGGCATGGTGCGTACAGAAGTCGTATGTAGTAAATGTGGCGGACATCTTGGGCATAAATTCCCCGATGGACCCAAACCTACGGGCATGAGATATTGTATCAATTCCGTTTCTCTAAACTTTGAAAAAAAGTAATTTCTCGCAGATTATCAGAGATTTAACCGCAGATTTGCGCAAAATAATCTCTGTTAATCTGCGTTTCCATCTGCGCAAATCTGCGTGAAACTAAAAAATATGAATATTCTCATTACAGGCGGTACAGGATTTCTCGGCAATGCCCTCACAAAATCCTTGACAAAAGACGAGCATACGATTACTATTTTGTCTCGTAGCGCAAAATCTTCCGAAAATCGTTATGTTACTTACACAAAATGGAATGGCAAAGAAATGCCTTTGGAAGTGCGTGTTGCCCGTTTTGATGTGGTAATAAATTTGGTAGGGGCAAGTATCGCCGACAAACGTTGGACGGACGCATATAAAAAGGAATTGTTGGAGAGTCGTATTAATGCAACGCAAGCTTGTGTGGCATATATCAATGGCTGCACTATCAAGCCTAAAGTATTTTTATCTTCTTCTGCAATAGGTTACTATGGAGGAGATAGCCCCTTGGCATGTCATGAAGATAGCCCAAATAAAAACGATTTTATGGGCAGTTTGTGCAAGCAATGGGAAGATGCCTCAAAAGATGCAAATTGTCGCACGGTTTTGTTGCGTACAGGCATAATTTTGGGCAAAAAAGGCGGTGCAATGGCGCAAATGGTTCCGATTTACAAAATGTGTATAGGTGGCACATTTGCCAATGGAAAACAAGGTTTCTCCTGGATGCACCTAACGGATTGGGTGGCTGCCATTCGTTTTTTGATAGAAAATGAAAAAGTGTCGGGACCTGTGAACCTTGTTGCGCCCAAATATCCCACACAACATGAGTTTTCCAAAGCCCTTGACAAAGCAGTAGGGAGAAAAAATCTGTTCATTATTCCAAAATTTGTGCTTGATATTATCTTTGGAGAAAGGTCTATTTTATTTTGGGGCGGGCAGAAAGTAGTGCCTAAAAAGCTGCTTGACGCAGGGTTTGTATTTCAATATCCGGAATTAGACGCCGCTTTGAAGAATTTGGTAACCTAATTTTCCGAAAAGTAGCCATAACCTTTTCGCACTTTTTGGGTTATAGGATATTTAACTTATGACCGAAAACAAGGAAAATAGTACCCTGAAAATTTGGGGTATTTTAGGCATACTTGCCCTAATATGGGGTAGCTCTTTCATCTTGATGCACAAAGGATTAGATGCATTTAATCCTTATCAAGTAGGCTGCTTACGTATCGTCATTGCGACTTTGTGTATGCTGCCTTTTGGTTTGAGCTATGTCAAAACCGTTCCCAAACATTTTTGGAAATACTTCCCCCTTGTTGGAATTATTGGAAACGGCATACCTGCCATGCTATTTCCCCTTGCCGAAACCCACATTAATTCTGCAACTGCGGGCATTTTAAATGGTTTAACGCCTGTTTTTACCTTGCTTATAGGCTTGACTTTTTTCGGTATTAGCTTTACTTGGAGCAAATTAGGGGGTATTTTATTAGGCTTAACAGGCGGGACTTTGGTTATTTTGGGCGGAAGTCAAGGTTTAGAAGGCTCAACTTTCTATGCACTCATTGTTGTTTTTGCTGCGATGCTATATGGTCTTAGCGTCAATCTGATGAAAAGATACCTCAATGAAGCGCACCCCATAGCCATTGCTACTTTTACCATTGCAAGTATTTCTATTCCTTGTCTTATCTATTTGATATACAGTGATTTGCCACAAGTTTTTGCTACCCAAGAAGCCGCTTTGCCTTCATTGGGTTTTATTGCGATTTTGGGAGCTTTTGGTACAGCTGCAAGCACTGTATTATTTTATCATTTGGTGCAAATCACAGACCCTGTTCGTTCTTCCTCGGTTACTTATTTGATGCCGATAGTTGCTTGTTTGTGGGGGTTTTTACGTACAGATACCGAAAATATCACCATGATGCAAATTGGTGGAATGTTGGTTATTTTGGCGGGTGTTTATTTATTGAACAAGAAAAAAGTAGAACATCCTTTAGATGCAGTGAAAGTCCAAAAAAGCGAGTAAATTTGCACAAAATACACATCATTCTTTCCTAAAAAATGAAGATAATCATCATTGGTTCAGGACCTGCGGGCAGTGGCGCATCGCTATTTTTAGCAAAAAATAATATTCCACATACCATTATAGACAAAGCTGTTTTTCCTCGTGATAAAGTCTGTGGCGATGGGCTTGCGCCTAAAACCATGCACATTCTCAAAAAATGGAATCCTGAAATTATTGCCAAAATGGAAGCATTGCCCACACAATTTGCAGGCGGCTGGGGCGGTCTTGTCGTTGCGCCAAATGGCAAAAAGTTGGATATTCCTATTAAAAAACCAGAAATAGATGCACTTCCCCCTGGCTTTGTTTCTCGTAGAATAGATTTTGACCATTTTTTGACGCAACAATTTGACCCGAAATGGACAACTTTTGTACAAGGGGCAGAAGCAAAAAATATAAAAAGACTTGATAAAGGCTTTGAAGTGAACATTTTACGTGAAGGGAAAACAGAAACGCATTATGCTGACATTTTGATTGCCGCAGATGGCGACAAAAGCCTTGTGAAGAAAATGCTTACGCCTCGTCCGCAAAATGATGCGCATTTTGCAGCAGGAATCAGGGCATATTATAAGGGCGTAAAAGATTTGCACCCCCATAATCACATTGAATTTTACTTTTTGAATGAGGTAATTCCTGGCTATTTTTGGGTTTTTCCACTACCCGATGGGCGTGCAAATGTAGGGGTATGTATGATTTCCGAATATGTGAAAGCGCATAAAATCAACATAAGAGAAGCCATGTTAAAAGCAATTGCTGACCACCCTGAATTGAGCAAACGTTTTGAAGGAGCAGCGTTAGAAGGGAAAATTGTGGGCTGGGGATTGCCGCTTGGTTCAGAACCTGGTCCACTTTCTGCCGAAGGCTTGATGCTTACAGGAGATGCCGCTTCTTTGATAGACCCGATTTCTGGGGAAGGAATTGGCAATGCCTTATATTCAGGCTGGCTCGCCGCCGAAGCTGCGGTAAAAGCCATTCAAGAAAATAATGTTTCTGCCGATTTTTTCAAAGAAAATTATGATAAACGTCTTTTTCGTTGTATTGGAAATGATTTGCGCTTGAGTTATATTTTCCAAAGAATTTGCCGCTATCCTTGGCTCATCAATTTTATCGTCGGCAAAGCGCAAAGAAATAAGGTTTTTATGGAAACCATGAGTTGTATTTTTGACGACATGGCAATTCGAGCAAAATTGTATAGCCCTTGGTTTTATGTGCGGCTACTTGTCGGTTTTTTCAGATAGTTTTTATAAATAAAACGCTTGAATATCAACATTTACGCATGTATTGTCGTTATGATAGCACAATAAAAAAGAAAATCCAGCATCTATGTTAGCAGCAGAACTCATCTCAGATACCATTCCTTCCGTCAAAAGCAGCGACAATGTCGCACGTGTATTAGATTGGATGGGAGAATTTAAAGTTACGAAGCTGCCGATTGTCGTAAAACAAAAATTTTGGGGCATTGTGCGAGAAAGTGAGTTACTTGATGCCTTAGACGATGATATGACGATTGGCGAATTGCTTCAAATGGAAGAAAATGAATTGTCGGCAGAAGGCAAAAAATACGGCATTTTGGGCAACAAACATTTTTACGATGTCTTGGCACTGATGAGCAAACTGCAATTAGAGATTTTGCCCGTTATAGATGAAGATAGAAACTATTTGGGTATGATTACCGCCGCAGATATTGCTTTTCACGCAGGTGAGTTGTTTGCTGTGCACGAAGAAGGCAGCATTGTTGTGGTGGAAACCCTTCAAAACAACTATATGCTTACCGAAGTTGCACGCATCGTGGAGGCAGGAAATGCAAAGGTACTAAGCCTCTACATACGCAATTTTCCCGATTCTGCAAAAGTATGGATAACCGTCAAAATCAATGTATTAAATCCTGAAAAAGTAATTAGCCTATTTGAAAGGTACAATTATACCTTCATTTCTTCCTATCAACTCGAGGAGGAAAACAATGATTATAAGCGCAATTTATCTGCATTGATGCGTATGATAGATTAATGATACTTTGTCAGGTTGAAAAATAATGAATTAAGTGTGTGATTGCGGGCAAGTGAGTTCAAAAATTTTGAAGGCTTTAGCCCCAAATTTTTGAACGAAGGAGCGAAGCAATCTCACGTAGGGGTATTAAAAGCGTTGATTTAGCGGGTATTTAAAAGCGTCTAAAACCTTTTAAAAGATTTTAGACGCTCTGTAATAAATATCCATTTATTTAGGGATTATTCTCCCGCAGCATAAACAGACTCTTTTCCAAACTTTTTCACCAAAAGATAGTAAAAGATTGCACGATATTTATTGCGGTTACTTGAACCCATTTGTTCGATAACACCAGCAATTGCCTCATCTAAAGCAGTTCCATCTTCCAAACCTAATTTTTTGATAAGAAAATTGGTTTTTACTCTGTCCAATTCAGATTGGTCTGAGCCAGAAACTTTGGAAGAGTCGCTGTTGTAAATAGACGGTCCTAAACCTTTTGCGACAGCTGTTAATAGTGTCTCATCAAATTCAAGCCCCATTTTGGTCATTTCTGCTTTGTATAAGTCCATTGCTTCAACGAATTTACTCATAATTGTAATTTTGTTAGTGAGTTATAAAATAGTTATAATATGCTGCGAATATAGTGATTTATTTCTTAAAAAAGGAATTTTGACTTTTTTTTCTATGATTACTTCAAAAGTATCATTTTTTTGAAGGCAGAAACGCTTTTTCCACTGGCTTTGCTTTGCAATACAACGCTATACATATATGCTCCCGCTCCAACAGGGTTTCCATTTTCATCTACCCCATCCCATGTTAAATCTCTATTATAATTTCCTTCAGCATAAAAAGCAGTGCTTAATTTTTTTAGCAGTTGTCCCGAAAGGTTATAAATGCTCACTTCTAATAGTAAATCTTCCGCTTCAAGATTATGCCCAACACAAAATGCGGTACGTTCCTGAAAGGGATTGGGATAATTGAAAATTTCCGTTAAAGCCATAACCGCATTATCTGCCACAATAAAATCGGTAGTCGCCTCTCCAGAATTGTTTGCCACGTCCCATACCCGAATATTTGCGGTGTATTTACCCACAGGTAAATCCCTCAGTTGATAACGTACAGTGCCTTTTTGATAATTGTCTTTTTCTGCTTTATAATATTCATTCAACACAATGCTATTGCTTGGGTCATCATTCAAATATGCCGTAATTTCATGCCCAATGCCTGTGCCTGTAATATTGATGCCACTTTTGTCAGTAACCACAGCGTACAAATCGGGGTTTGAAGAGGTTTTTCCTCCATTTACCCAATTTTCATCGTTGATATACAATTTTACATCGGGTCCATCATTGTCATTATTTGCGGTAACTGTGCCATCAAGTGCCAATTTATCAAAGTAGCCTACGCCATCTATCTCGTCATTGTGGAAATAAAGGCTTATTTTTCCAAAGCCTTCATCATAAGAAATGTCTATGGGAACTACAAATTTGCAGGTAAATAAGCCCTCTTTTATCGTTACTTTTCCATTAAAAAGCCTATTTTTTTGCCAATAAAACCTAAATTGCTCCTGTTTTGTAACAAATAAATTGGGTTTATCATAAATCGTGATTTCCATTTCACCTGCATAATCGGAAATAAAGCGACCATTTGTATCTTCAATTTTCCCTTTTATTTCTACTTCTGTCAGCGATTGAATGGTATCAGGCTCATTCATTATCAGCGTTTTATTGTTTATGTGCGTAAGATTTGCCCGCAACTTTGGGTAAGCGAGTGTAATGCCAGGGTCAGCATAAAGGCTAAAATTGCGTGAGTTTTCGTTGAGCAAACCCGAAGATTGATACATGTCGTTTTTGGTGCGTTGCATGATTTCGCCAATGGTAAGAAAACGCCTCAAAAGGCTATCAAAACTAAGTGCATGGTTGTAGATTGCTCTGTTTAAAGCCTCATTTGGGTCTCCATACACTTTTCGTACCGTAGTAAACAGGGCTATCGCACCACCATCGGGCTGAATAAAGAAAAGTTCCGCACCTGTACGCTTTTCGGGATTGTCATAACGCCCAAAATCGCAGGTTGCAGTAATAATTGCGGGCAATCTTGCCCCATTATGGGTATTTTGAATGTCCGTATTATTCAAAATATCGGCAGCAGCCCAGCCTTCTGGACCACCATGTCCTGTCCAGTTGATAATCAATGCGCCTTCGTCCAACTTTCGGAGCAAATCAGCCTTTGCCTCAGGATACGTTTTTTTAGAGCCTGTAACTTCTGCATTATAGTTATCAAAATAAATTTTGTCTATATTGATAGCAGGATTGTGCGAATTGATGATACTTGTGTAGCCATCAGCCTGCCGCATATGGCTTGGCGCATTTGCGCCATCGCCTTCATAATAGTCCGCAACCAAGACCACTTTATTTTTCCATTGCCCAAAATCGCTTGTATTTGTCGCATATTTAATCACTTTATCTACCACATGTTTGGCTTCTTCTACTGTCTCCACAGGGAAACGCCCAATCGCTGCGTCCAAGCTACCTTTATCTACCCTGCCATCAACAGACTCTGCCCAAAAACCTTCGTCATCGGAGAGCATAACAAAAAAATCATCACTTGTGTAGGCACTAATCGTATATGTAAATTGTCTGCTTTGATAAGTAGGTATGAGATTTTTACTGGTAGGCACTTGTATGCCTTTATAATCATAGCTTCCATCGCCAAAGAGAAGTACGTATTTGGGAAATTCGCCTTCTGAACGGTCGTGAAACATTTTGATAAAATCTCTAATGCCTGAAACATCTTGTTTTCCGCCCGAAAACTCATTGTAGATTTGTGCGGGAGTAACAATATGAACGCTATGATTCAAGGTATTACGATGAAATGCTGCCAACCTTTCGGCTTCTGTCAAAAATAAAGGATTTACAATCATCAAATAATCGGCTAAGGGGAGTGCATGTAAATCTTGCGGCACAATTTTTTGCGCTGCAACAGGTGTTTTGAAGCCGCCTTTGAACGCCACAAAGCGGCGAACATTATCCGCACCAACACTAAATTGACTATTTTGTGGCACAATCGCTATCGGATTTGCTGTCTCTGAAATATCCCATAAACGATACGAATTGTCCAAGCCTGAAATGCCTAAACCTGCTACTTTTCCTGAACCTATGCCTTCTGTGAGCGAAAAATAAAGCAATTCCTGCCCATTCATGCTGGCATTTTGTTCATAATTTACCACTATCCAATCTAACCACCCTTCTGCACCAAGGCTGCTTCCCTTATCAAATGTGATTTTGAGGCGTAAAGAGTCGCCTTCAATGGCTGCAGAATTTACATTAAACGTAGCTTTTTTGAGCCTATAAATATCTTCTGCCCCGTTTGTTCCGAAACCTTGCAAGCGATAGGTTATACCATTTTTGGCAGCAACCAAAAATTGAACGCCACTCACCGCCGTTTTTGTAGCAGCTTGTACACTTATCTCCATGCTTGAACCCGCTTTTACATTGGGTACATACAAGGAAATGGTTCTTTCCAATATATTGTTAAAATATTCACCCACCCAAAAACGTCCACTATTGCCCTTGTTATAGGCTTCTACTTCGTGAAAATCGCTGTTTTTCAACGAAGCAGGATAATAATTTGCTGCCATTTGAGGCATTGTTTCTATCCTTTTTCCCACATTTTGTCCCACTTTCAAAAAGTAGAAATTACTGTCTGAATACACATTTTGTTGATGGGCAAATTGTTGATTTGTAGGATTAAATGTAGCATTGTGGGGCGATGCCCCATAAAAAAGGACATAGTCGTTTTGCCCAAAAGTATTACCTTGTGAGGAGACAAAAATGGGATTTTCATAGACATCATCATAGCGAAAATCGGCGTTTGCTTGTGGAACAACACCTGCTCCATTTCCAAAAATCTGAATGGTAGCAGGGTTGATGCTTGCAGGTTCAATGCCAATAGCTTGAAAATAAGCCGCATCTAAACGATAAATACCTTCCTGCAAAATGGCTATTTTGTAGGTATCTCCTTCTTTTAAGACCGAATTTGCTGCATAGTTGCGTGGCGTTTGAGCAAAAGTAGCGGAAACAAGTAGCGTAAAAATACTGAAAATGAGTTTTTGATACATATCATCTGTTTTTATTACCTTATATAACGAATTTTTTGTAAAAAAGGAAGTGCAAAAAAATTACCCTCTCATTTTAACAGGTTATTCTTCTTTTGTTCCTACAACAAGACTCATCGTTGCAGAACTAGGAAATTGACATCATATAGGCTATGTTAGGTTTCAAATCCTAAAACGCATTTATACGATACAACATGGCTTTCTCATAAAAAAAGTGTTTGCATAAAAGGGCTGAATTTTACCACAAAGTTCACGAAGGTTTCACAAAGAACACAAAGATGAATAGGAAAACAGGCTACTTAGGAACGGGAGAAAAATAACTTGTTAATGTTGTCCATTCTGCAAGAATCCAGAAAACTGATACTGAATCACTTAGCTTTTCTGGATTCTTGCAGAATGGCTATCTTATTTTTCACCCGTTCCTTAGTGTTTTTTGTGTTGGCTTTTCTTTGTGAACTTTGTGGTTTTATTTTTTATGAGAAAGCCATGTACAATACAATGCATTATTCATTTTAAGCTAATTATTTCTACGAGTATAGCTAAATTCTGCTAAAAACTTCGTAATTTTGGGAACTTTTTTGCGAACAAACAGTATAATAAGTAGTTAAAAGTATAATAGTTGATAGTTAAAAAGTACACTATTTTTAATAATCAAGCTTTTAACATTAAATTATCAGCTTTTTTCAGTAATCATACTTATATGTTTAGAAAAAAGATTTTTTCCCTATTTTAAATGCTTTTGCATCAAGATGGTATGAATGAAAGCTTTTTTATGTAACAAATTCAAAAAAGTAAAATATGAGACAAAAAATAATGATTTTCTTGTTTCTTTTTCCTTGTCTTTTGTCAGCACAGTCCTACAATACAGCCGCAGGCATACGAGTAGGAAGTGGTTTAGGTATGTCTGTTCAGCAAAGAATTAGCGAAAAAACGACTGTTCAAGGGATTGCACAAAGAAGATGGGTGGAGAATAATCCTACTACGGTAACTGCTTTGCTACAAAGACATAAAGCATTAAAAGGACGTGCACTGAACGCCTATATGGGCATTGGAGCGCACAAAACCTGGACAGAAGCAGATAATATGTATGGGATAGATGGCATTGTAGGGCTTGAAGGAACGATTTTTTACTTGAATACGTCCTTAGATTATCGTCCTTTGTGGAACATGAACGTAGAAACAAGAAATTATCAAGGGCAAGTGGGCGTAACGGTTAGGTATGTTATCAAACAAGCTCCTTACCAAAAGAAAAAGACGAAAAAAGGAGAAAAAGAATATTATAATCCGCCGCCACAAACTAAATGGACATAGAAAATTATAGACAAGAAATTATGGCTAATTTACAGTCATAATTCACCAATTATATTTCATCATTACATGACAAAACTTCGTATAGGCATTACCATAGGAGACGTGAATGGGGTAGGTCCCGAAATTCTGCTCAAAGCATTTCAAGACAGTAGATTACGAAATATGTGTATTCCCATTTTATATGGCTCTGCTCGTGTGCTCAATATTTATAAAAAAATGCTTCAATTTGATAAATTTGGTTACACCCTTGTGGCAAATCCTTCGCAAGCAAAGCCTGGTGTACTCAATGTTATCGATTGTATTCCCGATATAGAAAGAATAGATGTAGGAAATCCCTCACCTGCTTCTGGACATTGCGCCCTTGTGGCTTTGCAATGTGCAATAGATGATGCTTTGCACAAACAAATAGATGCCATTGTTACTTTGCCCATAGACAAGGCAACCGTAAAGCTCCACAAACATGATTTTACAGGGCATACCGAAATGCTTGCAGAAGCTTTTGGCGGAAAAGATAATCTGATGTTTATGGTTTCCGATGACATCAAAGTAGGGCTTGTAACCAATCATGTTGCCTTAGCTGATGTATCCAAAAATTTATCAATCAATCGTATTGTGGCAAAAGCAAAGATGATGATAGATACCTTGAAAAAAGACTTTGACAAGGAAAAACCCATTATCGCTGTTTTGGGACTCAATCCTCATTCGGGTGACGAAGGCAATATTGGCAGAGAAGAAATAGACATTATCACGCCCGCCTTGGCGCAGTTGCACAAAGAAGGGTATATGGCGTATGGTCCTTATTCGCCTGATGGCTTTTTTAGTTCGTTGGGATTCAAGCACTTTGATGCGGTTTTAGCCATGTATCACGACCAAGGACTTATTCCTTTCAAATTATTGGTAGGCACACAAGGCGTAAACTACACAGCAGGCATGGAAATCATTCGCACTTCGCCCGACCATGGGGTAGCCTATGATATTGCAGGAAAAGGTGTGGCAGATGAAAGTAGTTTCCGTAATGCCCTATATCTTGCTATAGATATTTATGAACGCCGCAGCGAAAATATGGCACTCAAATCAAATGCTTTGATTATAGAGAAAAAACAAGCCTCACAAGAAGAAGCTCAGTCTGCAAAGGTGGCTTTTGACGAAATTTAGTTTTGCTTAACAAAATAAAAACAAGCCTGATATATTTATGTCAGACTTGTTTTTTGTTATAAAAAATATTTTCTTTTTTAGGGAAATAGTTTTTTAGAAAAAAAATACATATTTTTGTGAAAAATTCTTGCCTTTTAATTAACATTTTACGTATATATGTCTATAATTATTCAGAAATTATCCGTTATTGGTTTTACCCCATATATTATCAAGTCAGAATGAAATATTTAACTTCACTTATTACCGTTTATTTTCTTTGCTTGTCATGCCTTTATGCACAGACACTCCATTATAAAATTCCTTTTCCTGCAAGTGCCTCAGTAACACGTAGTTATGCAGTGTGTTCATACCCTTCAGAATACCAAAAACAAATGGTAGAAAATGTGCGTGTAGGGGAAAACTTGGCTTATGATACGCTTTACACCAGTGAAATTATTTTGCCCAATTATGATACTTTGGCAGAAAACGTCATGGTTTATCCCGAATATAGCTATTGGGAATGGACAGGTGGCGATTCATTGACTTCTATCAAAGAATATAATATTGCCACAGCTGAAATGGTGGAATATTTTGCACCTATTTACACAATTCGCAAAGAGCGAAAATTATTGGAAGGGGAAGGACAACGTTGGGAAAGAGGATTAAAAAGCGCATTTTGTCTTTCTGCTAACCCAGACGACTGCTCAACGGTGCGTCTTAGTCCGATTGCACCTCAATATGCCTTGATAAAGTACCATGAAGTTGTGCGTCCTGCGCATAAAATTACGCACAAAGGTGGTACAGAATTGATGGAAGAATTGACCGAAAATGCACCTTATATTCGCAAAATAACGGTTCCTGCACAGTACAAAATTGTGCGCAAATATGCCCCACAAAATGAGCCTTATATTTTGGTGAGCCAAGAAATTGTTCCTGCCAAAGAACAAGATGAGGAAGGTAATCGCATCGTATTCGTGAGAGCAGGAGGAATGTCGGACTGGCGAGAAATGCCTTGCTGTGAATGTCTGAGTGATATTCCGCCCATTATTCACATTCAACGTGCGCTCAAAGACAAAGGCTACTACAAGGGCGAATTAGATAACATTCTCAATCCAGAAACAAAAGCCTCTTTAAAGCAATTTCAAAAAGACAATGATTTGCAAATTGGGAAATTAGATACAGAGACACTTACTGCATTGAATATACAATAAGGTTTAATGAATTGTTTTTTTTCTGTGAGGTGGCACAACTACCTCACTTTTTATTTTGGTAGGCTCTGACGGCGGGTAATAATACACCGAAATTTCCACCCTTCGATTGGAATGTTTTCCCTCATCGTCTGCATTTCTTGTAGCAGGTTGGTCTGCCCCAAAAAAGTCGGCACGTATCCACTCACTATTTAAGCCCAATTGCAATAAATAATTTTTTACCGCCCCAACTCTGTGTTCTGAAAGTTTTTGATTGGCAGTAATATTGCCTGTATTGTCTGTATGTCCCGTCAGAATCATGGTGTAGGAAGGACTTTCTTTAACTAAATTGGCTATCTCAAATAAAGTCATCAAACTTTGCTGCGAAAGCGCATAGCTTCCACTTTCAAAATAGACTTGTTTTTTGAGTGGCGTATTTTGTGAAAAAACAGAAAATGATGTGAGAAGACAAGAAAATAAGAAAATATATTTCATTTGTAGCATTTTTTATACAATTCCCGAATTTCGGGCAATATAGCCATCTATTGCCTTTTTGAGCTGAATTTCTACCTGTGCCATGGGCAACATAAGGCTGGACGAGGAGAAAATGGCAGAACTTATGTTCAAAAAATCGCTGACATCGGCAAGATGCGTATCTATCACCCAAGTTTCCACATTGTCTTTGGAGATTGGCACAAGCTCAGAAAGCAAGCGACAATGGGTAGGGTAGGCATCTGCTAATTTTTGCAACTCTGCTTGAATGTCTTTTTTAAAATATTTTTTGGAGAAAAAGCCTGATAGAAAACTACTTTTGAGCTGGTCGGGAGAATAAAGAACGTTTATAAATATCGTAAAATTGGGGAGATAGGTGTCTTTTTGTTCCACATTCCAAAATTCACCAATGTACCAATTAAGTAACTCTATCGTGGTCTGATTCCATTCTTCGCCAGGAATATTGTGCTGGAGAATCACATTTTTTTGGGTAGAAAAAAATGGATTGGTGATCACGTCCATCGCAGAAACATTTGCTGCCGATTTCCCCTGCCAATTCAAGGTTTCAAACGTTTCTACAATCCGCAATTTTAGCAGTTGTTTCAAATCATTAATTGTGCCTTTTATGGGCCAATTTTTGATTTCATTGGGGCGTACAAAAACTCGCTTGCCAATAGATTCCCAACTAAAACGGGTAATAAGGCTGTCATGCCTATCTTCTTTTAGCCCACGAATCAGAAAAACTTGGGGCTTGCGCACAGGTTGTACGATTGCTTGCGAATAAGAAAGTTTAAACTCATCATTTTGCTCTACTCTATTACAAAGCAAATGTGAAAAAGGACCTACTTTTTGCGCAGGTGGCGGCGGCGGCGTAAAAGGACGCTCGATTGCCCACAAAGAACCATGTGAAGGATACATGTCCCAGGGCATTGCTTGTGGCAGTTCCGCATCATTAAGCCCTTCCCAATATACTTTGCGAAAATTATTTTCACCACTCAAAGTGAGTGCCTCATCTCTCGCATCTTGATAAGATTGCGTGATAACTTGATGATTGCCAACACCTTTATAAAAGCGAGTGGAAAACTGCGTAGCTATAGTGTCTTTGATTTTGGAAGAGGTAGCGATTACATTTTTAACCCCTTTATTCAATAATAAGTTGGCTTGTTCTTGGGTAGAACAAGCATTCAAAAAGACCAATTCTAAGCCTGCTTGTCGCCCCAAAAAAGAAGAAAAACCAGCGATATTTGCCAATTCATTGCCTGTACCTGCTGCATTTTCTAACATCAATACGTAACTATCTGCATGACCTGCATAATGAAATATAGCAATCCGATTTTGGTAACGAGAATCTGTGAAAACATCTATAATATCACTCAAAGCGACATTTATACGTTCCACAATTTCTATCAAGCCTGCTTTTTCTATACCTTGCAAAGCCTGACGTATGCCTCTTTGTTCTTGAGACAGCCCCCGCAGATAATTGGCTTTATTCTGCTGGTCGTTGGCATAAGCGAGAAAAATTATTGGCTTCGTCATAGAGCGTAATGGCAAATTACGAAACTACAGGTTTAGGAATATGAAAATCAAGTTTTTAGCAGTAAAACATGAAAATTACTAATCTTAAACAATAGAAAATTTCACGAATTGCCGCTAAGATACGGCTTGATATTGTATTGTGCAATTTTTTTTGAAAAAAAATATATTACAAAGCATAAAAATGACAAAAAGATATTTATTTTCAAAGTTAAATATACTATTTAGGTTCTTGCAGATGAAAGTAAATAAAGCCTTGATTTGTGTTCATCTACAATAAATTAGGCTAATTCTACAAAAAAATGCCTTTGAAATAACAATATGTACGTTTGATGGGTTTAGGCTTTTAATGTCATTTATATCATTTTCAGATTTATATTAAATATGTTTTCCAAACAACTCATCAAAACCACTATTTTACTTGTCATCTTATGCAATATTGCCAGTCTTTTTGCACAAAAAAAATTTACGCTAAGTGGTTTTGTCAAAGAGGCAAAGTCGGGTGAAGTCCTTGAAGGGGCGGGTGTTTACTTCAAGGATTCAGAATACGGCGCATATAGCGGCGATTTTGGTTTCTACTCTCTCACTGCTTCTGCGGGCAATTATACTTTGATAGTTGAATATGTGGGCTTCAAAACACAAGAAATTGTGATGAATCTTTCCGAAGATAAATCTATAAATTTCAACATGGAAGCAGATGATGTCAATAGCAATGAAGTACTCATCACTGATGAACGAAAAGACGCAAATGTGAAAAGTACTGACATGGGTAAGACAGAGTTGAAAATTGATGCGGTCAAAAAATTGCCTGTTTTGTTCGGTGAAGTAGATATTTTGAAAACCATACAACTTTTGCCAGGTGTGCAAGCTGCCGAAGGTACTACGGGTTTGTATGTGCGAGGCGGCGGTCCCGACCAAAATTTGATGCTCTTAGATGATGCCCCAATTTACAATGCTGGACATTTATTGGGGTTTTTCTCTGTTTTTAATGGCGATGCAGTCAAAGGTTTTGACTTTTATAAAGGCTATATGCCACCGCAATATGGCAGCCGTTTGTCGTCTGTGATAGATGTAACCATGCGTGATGGCAACAATCAGACCTTTCATGGCAAGGGCGGCGTAGGACTCATTTCATCTCGTTTGACGCTTGAAGGGCCGATTCTGAAAAACAAAGCCTCTTTTCTTATCTCTGGTCGCCGCACATATGCTGATGCTTTGGCACAACCCTTTATCAAGAAAACCTCCAATTTCAAAGGTACAAGTTACTATTTTTACGATTTTAACCTAAAATTAAATTATACGATTTCAGATAAAGATAGACTTTTTCTGACAGGCTATTATGGGCAAGATATTTTCAATTTCAAAAGTGGTCTGACAGATTTCACCTTCAACATTCCCTGGGGAAATAGAACGGCAACTTTGCGTTGGAATCACTTATTCAACAAGAAACTATTTTGCAATACTTCGGCACTTTTCAATGATTATCGTTTCAAGTTTGGGGTACAATTTTCGAGTATTCAATTTGCTTTGTCTTCGAATGTACAAGATTGGACAGCAAAAAGTGATTTTACTTATTTGCCAAACACAAAACATACCATGCGTTTTGGCTGGAATTTTACCAATCACAGGTTTGAGCCAAATGGTTTGACATTTCAAATAGATACACTTACCATAGATAATTCTAAGGCTTTTCAGAAATTTGCCAATGAAATGGGTGTATATTTTCAAGACGATTGGGACATCAGCTCTCGCCTAAAACTCAATGGTGGGGTAAGATTTTCGGCTTTTCAGCAGTTGGGGAAACAGGTTTTATATGATGACAATAAAGAAAATATCATAGACACAACGAATTATGGCTGGTTTCAAAATACCAAATTCTTCGGGGCAATTGAGCCTCGCCTTTCTATGCGTTACTCTTTGACAGATAAAGCTTCGCTCAAAGCCAGTTATGTGCGCACCGCACAATTTGTGCATATGGTTTCGATTGCAGGTACTTTTCCTTCCGATTTTTGGGTGCCTACGTCCTCTTATCCAGTGAGACCACAATTAGGTAACCAATATTCTTTGGGCTTTTATCAGAATGTGCGTGGCAATGCAATAGAATTGTCTGCGGAGCTTTTTTATCGAGACATGAAAAATCAGATTGAATATAATGAAAATTATACACAAGATGTACGTGAAAATTATGAGACAAATTTTGTGTTTGGTAGGGGTACAGCTTATGGTTTGGAGGTTTTTGCACGCAAGCAAAGCGGTAAACTAACAGGCTGGGTAAGTTATACTTTGGCACGCTCTTATCGCATCTTTGACGATACTACATTTGGCAATTCACCTTTAAATAATGGCGAGAAATTTGCTTATACCTACGACCGCCGTCATTCTCTTTCGGTTGTAGTAACGTATGATATGAACAAAATTGTGATTGGTGGAAAAACGATTTACAAAAATCCTGTTACGATTTCGGGAGTAGTGGTTTATTCGACAGGAAATGCCATCAATCTTATAGACAGTCGTGCAATTTTACTATTTAGTGGTGGCACATCTGACCCATCGGCTGGCTTTTTCAATACTTTTTTGCCTCGTAACAGTTTCCGAATGCCCTCTTATCATCGTGCCGACCTTTCCATGACTTTGCATGGTGCAAAACTCAACAAAGCGGGAAAGGAAAAACGTATTAAATCGGATTGGGTGATTTCTGTTTATAATGTATATAATCGTTTAAATCCGTATTTCGTTTATTTTAATAGCACAGGTGGCGCAACTTCTGCTTCTTTTACAACAAAAGCCTATAAAGTGAGTGTTTTTCCTATCATTCCTTCGGTTACTTGGGACTTTAGCTTTTAAGGTCTCGCACAAATCTGGGCGAAATGATTAACCTTCCTTTTCGATAAAATCCAAAATATACGCAACTGTTTCTGCTGCATGAATATAATGTACAAAATGATGCCCTCCCAGAGAAATATAGTTTTCTTTGGGGGGTCGGATTACTTCATCTGTATTATTATGAATCCGCAAAGGCGGTAAAATTGGCTTTGCATCGGGCTGATTTCCTATGAGTTGAATCACTTTGAGATGATATATATCAGCCCATTTCGTAGCGATTTCAAAACAATGTTCTACGGCAGGTTTTGCCTTTGAATTTCGGTATCTTAGGTTTCCGAGAAAATGAAAAAGCCATGATTTGAATATCCCTTTGCGAATTATCCAATGTCCCAATTTTGTAAATCCCAATTTTCCGCCAATTACCTTGTCATTTTGGGTAAAAGAAGACAATAAAATGCCCTTTATTGCCATTTTACTTTGAATATGCGCAATCACCCAGCCACCAAAAGAGTGTCCGATTAATATATCTTCTGTGGTAATGCGATGCTCTACCACAATATCTTGTGCAAAATCGGTGATATGAGGCTTATTTGTCTCAATATCATCTAATAATGAGCGATAATGTACCATTTCTATCAGGTATTTTCCTTGAAAAAAAGGCATTAATGGCTCAAAAGTGCGCCCATCTTCTAAAAATCCAGGGAAAAATAAAATACGTTTCATACGAAATGAGAATCTTTGGTTATTTTATGACATATAAAAAACGTGTTAAGTTATTAGGCTTAACACGTTTTGGTATCACAAAGATAGTGAATTATTTTTTATCAGCTTTGAGAAAAGGCTCAACTTGATTGATACCACCTTTGTCAGCCGCTTTTCCTTCGCAACGAATCTCGCCTTTAAACTCAACATACATGGTTTGAGAATAAGGTGCAGTAGCTGGATTTGTTTTGAATTTCATACCTAATAAAATAGCTGGCAATTTTGCTACAACTTCTTCAGGTGTGGTTTTCAACACTTTGTAAGAAGTAACATTTCCATTTCTATCTACATTTACTTCTGCCAACACATGTGTTACGCCACAAGCACCTGCTTTTTTCAAGTTTTCACGAAGATAGTTTTTCATTCCTACTTCCCCATCAATAAATTCAAGTGAGCCATTAGAAGCCACAGGAATATTTTTGTAGGTATCGGCATGAATGGCATCAGGATTTTTGTCGCCTGTACTAACATAGTTGCCATTTGCTTGTGGTGCAGCAGGAACTACGATTTCAGGTTGTTTTACAGTAATTGGCGCAGGTGCAGGCGTAGGTGTTACCGCTCTGTTAGCCTCTTTTTTAGGCATTACAGGTGCAGGAACTACAACAGGTGCATTTGCTTGCGCTTGACGATTTGCTTTAGAATCAAGGCTTTTGCCATTTTGCAATTCTTTCATAATAATCTCTCTGCCTTCGGGTGTTTTTGCCAAAGCTTCGGTATTATTATAGTCCATATTCATCCATTCTTGGTCAGCTGCTGCATTTCTTGAATCCACTCTATTGTGTGGTTGTCCATTTTGCATTCCCGCAGGTGCAGGTACATTTGGCACATTTCTCCAGTCTTGTGAACCACTCATTGCAGGCGCATTTCCTGGAGCAATTGCTAAAGGTCTATTTGCTTTTTGCGCTTCTAATTCTTGCTGCATACGATACAGTTTGCTGTTCAAGTCATCAATTCTTTGCATCAACTTATTGACAGTACTTGTATCTGTATCTTCCTGCTTAGCAACAGGTTTATTATTGTTCTTATTTTCTTTTGCAGGTGCAGTTGTAGGTGCAGGCATGTCCATGGTTACCGTTCCACCATTTTTGCGGATTTCTGCTTCTTGTTGAAGTTTTGCTCTTTTTTCTTCTATGCCACGCAATTCTTCTTGTTGTTTTTGCAATTCACCTGTATAACGCTCCATATCTTGCTGCATACGCTTGATGTCGTCCATTTTCTTTTGGAGTTCACGCTCTTGCTCTTTTTTCTTTTCCTCAGCAGCACGTTTTTCTTCGTCAATACGTCTCAATTCTGCTTCGTCTTTTTTTACAACGGCTTCAACTTTTGTACGTTGCAAATCTTCTGCTAAACGAGCGATTTCTGTTTCTTTTCGTTTTGCTTCATCATCAGCTTTACGTTTTGCATCTTGTGCTTCTCTCAAAGAACGTTCAGCCGCAGCAATTTTATCTTGCATAGCTCTTTCTTCTGCTCTCATTTTTTCGTCAGCATCTTTGATACGCTTATCACTTTCATAACGGCGTTTTTCTTCTGGTGACATTTTTGCAAGTTTATTTGCTTCTGCGGCAGCATCATCAGCCGCTTTTTTAGCTGCTAATTCTTCTGGGGTTGGTGGCTTAGGTGCTTCTTCAACCTTATCATCTTTCCCTTTTTTCACCACAACTGCTTTACAATCCATTACAGGCTTACCGTTTTTATCTACTAATGGTTTGCCATCTCTACCTAATACAGGCTTACAATCCATTTTTTTCTCAGTACTTTGGTCCATTCCCCAATCAAGTTCTCCGTCTGCCCCTTCTTTTTTGTCGTCTTTAGCCCCTTCTTTTTTATCCTCTTTTGCAGCTACCTCAGTAGGTGCAACTTTAAGTTTTTTCGCTTCTTCTTCTCTTGCACGTCTATCAAGTTCTGCACGCAAAGCGGCAATTTCTTCTTGTGTTTCACGTGCTTTGTCTGCTTCTAAAGTAGAAGGACCGCCTCTTGGTGCAGGTGGTGCAACCGCAGGAATAGGTTGTGGTATAGGCGGAAGTTGTGTACCTGCTGGTGTAGTTACGGCAGCAGCACCTACAGGTTTTGCATTCATTTGTACCAAAGAACCTGCTGGAACTACGGGCTGTGAAGGCATTGTAGGTTGTGCAGATGCGATAGGTTGTGATGCAGGTGGTGTAACTACTGGTGGTGTTATAGGCTGCGTTGCAACAGGTTGTGGGTTCACAACAGGTTGATTGACAGCTACTCCGCCTACTGGTGCAGGTGGTGTAACAACAATAGGTTGATTCGGATTAGAAGAAGCTGCACCTGTACTTGAAGCATTTGTGATGGCTACTCCGTTTTTGTCTAACATTGCATTATTGAAGGTTTCAATTTTTGCATAGACATTATTTCTGCCTTCGCATGGCATGTCTGGTTTCAAGTCAATGAATACAGATTTAGGTCCTTTGAACTCGGTTGCGTCCCAACGAATGCTTTTTACGATGTCAATAATAGACTCTTTGTAGCACTCATTTGTGCCTGTAAGTGCTTTTGCACTTAGTACATAACCTGTTGGGTCTATCCTTACTTCAAGATAGACACGATTACTGCCGCAGCAAGTACTTTGCGCTTGAAGGCGGTTGTAAATATAGTCGCGAACGGTCGTTTTTCCATCGCTAAAAATGTAAGTTTTGGTGTCAGCAGTAAGTTTTGTTACATCTACAGGCTGTGCCTTTAGTAACAATACACTTAGCATACACACATAAAACAGCAATAAACGTTTCATATTTGAGAAAATTGATGTATATATGAATTTGAAAAAGTTGAAAGTGGAAAGTGTTGAGTTGAAAGTTACAATATAAATCTCTGAAAATCAACCTTTTTTCGGTTTTTTATTTTATTTTTGGTATAAAAAAATATCGTGCGTAAAAGTAGGCATTTATAAGTATTTCTTGCAAATAAATAAATGTAGTTTTTTCATTTTGTTGATTATTTGCATGTTAGCCTATAAATTTACCAAATCCAGCTCCGCAATTTCTGCAAAAGTATCCAATAATTCCTGATAATTTTCGCTTGTTACCAGTCGCATACGCAAGGGTTTAAAATTAGGAATATGTTTGAAATAATTGGTATAATGCCTTCTCATTTCCAACATGCCCAACATTTGACCTTTCCAATCTACTTCCATCTGCAAGTGTCTGCGACAAACTTCTACCCTTTCTGCCAAAGTTGGCGGTGCAAGATGCGTTCCTGTTTCAAAATAATGCTTAATTTCCCTAAACACCCAAGGATTGCCAATCGAAGCTCGCCCTATCATAATCCCGTCAGAGCCATACGTAATGCGATTGTGGTGCGCTTTTTCGGGTGTATCTACATCACCATTGCCAAAAATCGGAATTTCTATATCGGGATGTTCTTTTACTTTCTGAATCCAAGACCAATCCGATTCGCCTTTGTACATTTGATGTCTTGTACGTGCATGAATGGAAAGTGCCTTAATTCCGGCATCTTGTAAGCGCAAAGCGACTTCTACAATACGGATAGAATTGTCGTCCCAGCCCAAACGTGTTTTGACGGTTACGGGCAAATGCGTAGATTTTACGATTTCCCTTGTCATGCTTTCCATCAAATCTATGTCCTTCAAAATCCCTGCGCCCGCTCCTTTACAAGCCACTTTTGATACAGGACAGCCATAATTGATGTCCAAAATATCGGGATTTGCCGCTTCCACAATTTGTGCAGATAAGCGCATAGACTCAATATCTGAACCAAAAATTTGGATTCCCACAGGACGTTCTGCGTCATAAATGTCTAATTTGTGAACACTTTTTGCCGCACTGCGAATCAAACCTTCGGAACTAATGAACTCAGTAAATACCAAATCTGCTCCCAACTCTTTGCACAAGATGCGAAAAGGCGGGTCGCTCACATCTTCCATCGGCGCAAGCAAAAGTGGATATTCACCAATTTCTATGTTTCCTATTTTTACCATGTATCTTTAAAGTTTCTCACTGATGAAACGCTATGATAGAGATTTATGTTATGGAAAATTTATACACATAAGAGTGCAAAAATGCCCAAATTCCATAAAATTTATCGTAAATTTGCAAAATAAATATTTTAACCGCAAATAAAGCGTAAAATTACATAATTTATAACAAAAAACGTGAATATCTTTTCAATATTTAGGGAATTTTGCCGAAAAAATGCACTTTTTGCCCTTATTACGGGGTTTTCGTTCTTATTTTTTGCCTTTTTGCTCTTAGCAAGTCCCGCTGCTCTGTTTATTGCATACCTAAACGATATAGATATCAATGTCTTGCAAAACATTGGCGAAGAAGACCTGCCAAGTCCATCCGATATTCGTTTTGTATTAATTGTACAAGCATGGTATCAGATTTTAACATGGGGAATTGTGGGTATGATAATGATGAATATCTTAGATGATAAAATGGAAAATATTTCCCTTAAACATTTACCCATTTTACCGATTGCTATCCTGATGATTTTATCTGCGATTCCTTTGGCGCAATATGTGGGATTTGATGCGGAGAGTTTCAGGCTGCCCTCATTTTTGCAAGAGGTAGAAAAATCCTTAGAAGCAAGTGAAAATAGGGCAAGTTTATTGATAAAAGCCTTGCTTTCTGACAAAAGTCCTGCTACTTTAATCCTCAATATTTTGGTACTTGCCATTGTGCCAGGAGTTTGTGAGGAGATTTTTTTTAGGAATTTTATCCAAAAACGACTTTCTACACAATTTTCGCCTTGTTTTGCCATTTTTATAACAAGCCTTATTTTTAGCATTGTCCATTTTCAAATATTTGGCTTTTTTTCTCGCATGATTTTGGGGGCTGTTTTGGGCTATATTTTTTATATATCCAAAAGTATTGTCCCAAGCATCTTGGCACATTTCACCTACAATGCGACCATGCTTTTTGGGATATATGCTGCAAATGCAAGAAATATAGATATGGAGAAAGAAGTACATATTCCAATATGGTTTGTGTTGATTTCGATTTCTTTGTTATATTTTTTGGGGAAAATGGCATATCAAATTTCGCTTAGGAATGAAAAATAAATAAGTAGCTAAGGAACGAGAGAAAAATAACTTGTTAAGGTTCTCCATTCTGCAAGAATCCAGAAAGCTGATACTGAATCACTTAGCTTTTCTGGATTCTTGCAGAATGGCTATCTTATTTTTCACTCGTTCCTAATGTAAGTTGCGAATGGCGTTTAGTAGTGGCGATTCTCCAAAATCGCCACTAACAAAGAAGGAGCTATATGTATTAAGAAACCCAACAAAAGATTTTTCGGTCAGATAACACAAGTTTTATCGCTTAGTAACTGCGATTCTGGAGAATCGCAGTACGGTAAAAATAATAGGCAACTTATATTAACGAATGTTCCCACAAAAAAAAGGAGCTTACCGCATCAATAAGAATATTTTTTTAGGCACAATTCAAAAAAGAAACCTATATTTGCAACATTATTGCATTTAGAGGTACTTATATGAAAAAAGTAGTTGTTTTTGGGTTGATTTTGGCTTTGTGGGGAAGTGTACAAGCACAAAATATTACCTTAAAAGGAAATATCGCTGATGCAGAAACGCATGAAGGTGTGCCTTTTGCTACGGTTTACCTCAAAAATACAGCCTTTGGTGCGTATGCAGATAGTCTTGGTAATTTTGAACTGACATATACCCCTACGCAACATGACACGCTTTTGGTGCAACATGTTTCTTTTTTTACCTATCAACAAGCCATTGATTTTCCAAAAAATAGTGAGATACATCTAGACCTAAAACCCAATCGAATGGTGGTGGCTTGCCCAATTGTGGACAAACGTTTGCAGCCTACTTTTACACAAACCCAAAATACGCTTTCGGGCATTGCTTTGGAAGAAACATACGGGCAGAATTTGGGAACAGCACTTGCCAAAATTGCGGGCGTTACGACTTTGCAAACAGGTAGCACGATTGTAAAACCTGTGATTCATGGTTTGCATAGCAATCGCATTTTGATTTTGAATAATGGTATTAGGCAAGAGGGGCAGCAATGGGGAAGTGAACATGCGCCTGAAATTGATGCTTTTATAGCAAAACAACTAACCGTTGTAAAAGGGGCGGCAGCGGTGCGCTATGGCTCTGATGCGATTGCGGGCGTGATTTTGGTCGAACCCAATGCTTTGCGTTTTCATACAGGAACAGAAGGAGATTTGCATTTTGTGGGCTTTTCCAATGGCAGAACAGGGGTGATTTCGGGGAGGATAGGACATAGGTTTGGTGGAAAAATGAATCCTTTGGCATTGCAAGCGCAAGGCACTTATAAACGAGGGGGGAATTTGCAAACGCCTACTTATTTCCTCAAAAATACAGGCATAGAAGAATTGAATGGCTCTTTTATGGCGGAATGGAAAAAGGAAAACTATTCGATTGAAACGTTTTATAGCCATTTTGAAACAAGAATTGGCATTTTTAGTGGGGCGCATGTAGGCAATTTGACGGATTTGATGAATGTTTTTGAGGCGGAAAAGCCCGCAGATTCTGCTAATTTTTCGTACAAAATTGCTCGTCCTTCGCAAGTTGTACGGCATGATTTGGTCAAAACAAAGGCTTTTTTTCGCACAGGAAATGCAGGCAGATTGTATATTACAGGTGCAAGTCAGTTTAATGTGCGTTATGAATATGACAAACATCGTCCCCGCAATGATTCACTCGCAGCCCTCAATCGCCCCGAATTTCGTATGCACATTTTTTCTCATACCTTAGAAACGCTTTGGGAACATGCTCGTTTTTACCACTTTTCGGGGCAAATCGGTGTCTTTGGTATGTTTCAAAACAATGATGTCTATGGACGTTTCCTAATTCCTGATTATCAAACTTTTACAAGTGGTATTTTTGCGGTAGAACGTTGGCAAAAAGACAAATGGGAAATAGAAGGGGGGCTTCGTTATGATGTGCGAAATACAAATGTAAAGGCTTGGAAGGGCAAAATAGCTGCCGACACAAGCTTCTTTTTCCAAAATATCTCTGCCAATTTTGGGGCAATTTTTCATGCAAATGAACATTATACTTTCTACTTCAATGCTGGTAAGGCTTGGCGTGCGCCTGGCGTAAATGAGTTGTATAGCAATGGCTTACATCATGGTTCAGCTTCGATTGAAGTCGGAGATAGGCAGTTGCAAGCCGAAAAAGCCTACAATTTTATATTGACAAATAATTTTCACAATGATAATTTGGGTGCGGAAATTAGTTTGTATCGCAATTATATTCAAGATTTTATCTACACACAAGCAGGGGCGGCTCGATTGACGGTGCAGGGCGCATTTCCTACTTTTTATTACAAACAAGCAAATGCTGTTTTGAGTGGTGTGGATTTTTATGCGCATTATACCTTTGCTAAACATTTTACTTTACAGTCAAAAATGGCGATTGTACGGGCATGGAATCGGGAGGCGCAAACATGGATTCCTTATATGCCGGCAGATAGATGGGAAAATGGTATCAAAATTTCGGCACAAAATTGGGGGAAATTGGATTTGCCCTACCTAACCCTGTCAGGGTTAAAAGTCTGGGCGCAAAAACGTGCTCCCCTTGATGCAGATTTGTTGCCGCCGCCACAAGGCTATTTTTTATTCAATATAGAATCGGGCGGGCATTTTCACTGGAAAAAACAAGAAGTGCGCTTAGGCTTGAGTGTGAGCAATTTACTCAATACAAAATACAGGGATTATATGAATCGTTTTCGATATTATGCCAATGAAATGGGGCAGAATGTAACGTTGAGAATGAGTTTTCCTTTTTAGGTTCTCGCAGATGAACGCAGATAAAACCGCAGTTTTTCGGAGATTTATCAGCGTTAATCTGCGGTTTTATATCTGCTTACATCTGCGAAAAATTAATATTTATTTTTATGAAAAAGTTCATTTTTCTTTTTGTAGCCATTGTAGGCATTTATGTCTCTGGCTGCAAATGCAAAGGCACAGATTGCCCTTGCGATGGCGACAACTGCGAAGAGGAGTTGATAACTTCTGTTGTCCTTACCTTCAAAGATTCTGCAAGCACAGATTCACTTGTGTATGCTTTCCGAGACCCTGATGGCGATGGCGCAAATGCGGCTACCGAACATGACACAATTCGTTTAGCGGCAGACAAAACCTATCTTGTTTCTGCCAAAATCTTGAATGAGTCTGTGTCTCCTGCCGATAATATTACCGAGGAGATTTATGAGGAAAGAAATGACCATCAATTCTTCTATCTTTTCACCAATGTAAATGTGAATTTCACTTACAAAGATGACGATACAAATACGCCACCTTTGCCTGTGGGAATCAATACACAATGGAAAACAGGTGCGGCAAGCAATGGCAACGTACAAATGATTTTGAAGCATCAACCGAGTGTCAAAGACAATAAGCAAACAACGGGTGATACTGATGTAGAGGTGGTATTTCAGACGGTAATACAATAAAAAAAGTGGCGTTAGGGTGCCAAACCCTAACGCCTACTTTTATCCTAAAATATGCGCATTTCACAACGAGGCAACTTTTGGATTAAAACGGTCTGAATTTTAGTAGTGTTTTCATGCTTTTAGCGGAATTTCGTGCAAAGAGGGTTTTAAAAAGAAGTATATGTAATCGTTATGTCATCAATTCTTTTCATGCCGTAAATTACGTGAAAAGTTAAGATATGAATATCATAGTTTGCCTATCTAGTAATTGGATATTTAGTAATAGAAATAAAATAAAGTACGAATTTGAATTTCCCCTGTTTAGTGTCTCCACCAAACAGGGGAAATTTTAATTAAGCCCTATAAGGGCTAATCATCCCCCGTTTGGAGTCTTCTACAAACGGGGGATAGATTTAATATTCGTACCTTATTTTATTTATGATACTTATCTACGAAACTCGCATAAAAAAGATATACTCAAAACTGATGGCTATTTCCCTCCTAATACCGCTCTATCGTAGAAAAGATTGTTTTTTTTATTTCTTAATGGAATAACGAAGTGGTTTGGTGTTGAAAGAACATACACACGATTAAAAATAGTTGTCTCCTACATGGAGAAAGGCATTGACGAAAAAAATGGCTGGCTTTATGTGGGCAACTACCTAAGTTTTATGACTTAAGTAGTTGATAGTTAAAAGTGGAAATTTGTAATAACTACATGATAATCAATTTTTTAGCACTAAATTATCTTGTTAGTTTTTTTGCAACTCATACTTATAGCAATTATGTAGGACAATTTTTTATGCTTTATGACGAGCGAAGAACAGAAATGCAGCGACAACTCAAAAAAGCCAAAAAACAGTCAAACAACCAAAATGGTTCTTTGACATTTTTTGTGGAAGGCATCTAAAATGCCTCGTTTTGGTAGGGACAGGGCAATGCCCTGTCCCTACTACCAAAACCCAAAAACACAAAAAGTGTCATAGAACCATAATTTTAAATTTGTAGCAGATTTTTGAAAATAAAATCTGCTACAAATTACGCATTTATCTCCATCATTTTCTCCAAAGAAACCTGTGTATTCCCCTCTTTTTCAGGAACATGCGACATAGCATATTCACTCAAAGCCGTAATACTCAAACTCGGATTTACCCCCAGATTACAAGGAATAATCGAGCCATCTAAGATATACATATTGGGATAATTGTTCACTTGAAAAAACTGATTTACCACGCCCGTTTCTGCGGTTTCTCCCATAGGGCAGCCCCCCAAAATATGGGCAGTTGTGGACATATTGAAGAACGTTTCGGGTGCGCTATTCAGGGGAATGCCGCCTACTTTTTCGGCATATCTATACAAAACGTCTTGCCCTGTGGGAATATAGGCAGGAACAGATGCACCATTTTTGGCAAAACGGATTTTTCCGCCAAAGAGTCCTTTTTTCCATTCCATTTTGAGGGCATTGTCCAATGATTGCATCACCAACAAAATCAAGGAGTTAGCACCAAAATAAGGTTGTGCAGTTACTTTGAGAAAGGTAAGAGGCTGTGTAAAAATTTTCTTCAAAAAATGCCAACGCCTTGCCCAAGAACTATAACCATCGGTTGAGAGACTCGCTAATTTCGTAATCAAACCCGCTTGTGTGCCGTATTTTACGACCTCGATATGTGTATCGTCATCTGCATTGAAAACAGAAGTAATAGCGGGTCCATGATTGAGATTTACATTTGCATTTATCAAGCCTGCAATAGATTCGGAATTTGTGCGCAAGTTTTCGCCCAAAGTATCGGACAAATGTGGCATTGTGCCATAGTGATGTTTTTGCTTTAAGAGTAAATCCATCGTTCCCAGCACGCCACCACTCACTACAAGCCCTTTTGCCTTCACAATTCTTTTTCGTTTGTTCCAAAAACTACCTGTACTTGATTCTAAATGTACGTGATATTCCCCGTCAATATATTCCACCTTTGTGGCAAGGGTTTCTGCCTGCACTTCTGTACCCCATTTTTCGGCAAAATACAGGTAGTTTTTATCCAAGGTGTTTTTTGCATTAAATCGGCAGCCCGTCATACAAGCCGAACATTCCATACAACCCTGTCTCAAAGGTCCATTTCCCTTGAAATAGGGGTCTTTTTCGGTTTTTGTATCGCCAAAATAAACGCCTACGTCCACCATTTCAAAGGTATCGCCTCTGCCCATGTCTTGCGCAATTTCTCGCAATACCTCATCTTCTTTTTGGATTTTTGTTACTTTTGTAGAACCCAACATGAAACGAGCCTTTGCATAAAAGGGCGTTAAAACTTCTTTCCAGTTTTTATATTTTGCCCAAACGGGATTATTAAAAAAAGCATCGGGCGGAAAAATATGGGTATTTGCATAAATTAAACTCCCACCACCCACACCTGTACCACTTATAACAAATACTTCTTTGAAAAAAGTCAATTTCATCAAACCAAACAAACGCAAAGCAGGTAGCCACAAATATTTGCTTGCTTGCCAGTCAGAAGTGGGGAAATCGGCTTGTTTGAAGCGTTTTCCTTTTTCAATCACAAGACATTTATAGCCTTTTTCTGATAAACGCATCGCAGAAACGCTGCCGCCAAAGCCTGAGCCAATAATGATATAGTCGTAAGTCATGGTGTTTTTTGTGTTGAGATATAAAAGTGTAATAAAATACTATATGGAAAACTGACGGTTGCAGATAGAAAGTGATTGGTTAAGGAGGGAATTCATTAATTCTCTCCAAATCGCTTTTTCAACAAAGGATGCAAAAAAACAGCCGAAACAATAATCACTGTTCCTACATAAAAACCAACATGTAAGTCTTTATTTTCCTGAAAAAAATAATAGGCAAGCACAATACCATAAATCGGCTCTAAATTGATGCTCAAACCTGCTGTATATGCCGACACATGTCGCAAAGCCTTGATAGACAGTGTATAAGCAACCGTTGTGCAGAGAATAGCAAGCGTAATAAGGTGCCACCAAGTGATTGCTTCGGTAGGATAGAGACTTTTATAGGGAATAAGTGACAAATGAATAGGGGCTGTAAGGAGCAACAAAACTAAGCCGCCCGAAAACTCTATCGCCATAATCGAAAAGGTCGAATATTTATGGGCAATGTTTTTATTCAACACACCAAATATTGCTGCACACAAGGCGGAGGTAATGCCTATTGCAATACCTATACGATAATCTGCTGAAAAACCATAGATACATATCACGCCTCCAACAATAAATGCTCCTAAAATCACTTCTAAACCTGATATTTTTTTCTTGAAAAAAAGGGGTTCTATAAAGGAAATGAAAAAGGGCGTTGATGCCAAACAACTTAGTGCAATGCTAACATTTGAAAGCTGAATAGACGTATAAAAAGTAACCCAATGCAAAGCCACAATGCAGCCTATTCCTGCAATTTGCCAACGTTCCTTCACGGTCATTTGCTTGATTTCCGCAAAAATATTGGGCATAAATAACAGGCTAATGAGCGTAAAAACAAGGCGATAAATAACCAAAACGCTGCCACTTAGCCCGCCTTCATTTATCCATCTACCCAAAATACCGGTAAATCCAAACAGGAAAATAGCGGTATGTAGTTGTATATAAGCCAAGATTTTTGGCGAGATTCTGTGCATGTATGTATAATAAGCCGCAAAAGTAAGCAGATTTTTTCATAGCTTGCGTACAAGCCCAAGCCTTTTTCGTAACTTTGCCCCCAAATACAGCCAAATATGCTACTTGTTCTCCTCATTTTTTTGTTTCCATTGCTCAGTTTTACCAAACAATTATCTTTTGGGAACAAATTGCCTTTTGCCAACTATTTTGCCATAGGCAATATGGCGGCTGCTTTTGTATGTGCTATTCTTTTGTGCTACGACATTTGGACAAATGATACAATTATCGCTACAAAATGGGAATGGCTCTCTTTTTCGCAACCTTTTTTGCAAGGCAAAAACATTGTCATTTCCCTTGATTTTTATATAGACAAACTTTCTGCCTTGATGATGGCTTTGGTGTTGGGGATTTCTACCTTAGTGCATGTTTTTTCTATTTCCTATATGAAAAATGATGCCTATTTGCACCGCTATTGGGCATATTTGGGTTTGTTTTGTGCGGCAATGTTGGGTATTTTGGTAGCAGGAAATTTGACTTTTATGTTTATCTGTTGGGAATTAGTGGGCGTGAGTTCCTATTTTCTCATTGGTTTTTGGTTTACCAAAAAAGCACCTGCTATGGCAAGCGAAAAAGCCTTTTTGGTCAATCGTATTGGCGATGTGGGTTTTCTTGCAGGCATTTTGATGGTTTATTGCACGTTTGGCACAGTCAATCTACAAGAATTAAACACCATTTTTGCTAATGCCACACACACAGGAGATATATGGCATTTCACGCTTGAAAATAATTTTCAACTTTCAACTTTCAACTTTCAACTTACCATTTTAGGTATTTTGTTATTTTGTGGTTGCATCGCAAAGTCGGCACAATTTCCCCTACAAATCTGGCTACCCGATGCCATGGAAGGTCCTACGCCCGTTTCGTCCCTGATACATGCTGCTACGATGGTGGCTGCGGGTGTTTATCTCACCGCCAAAATTTATGCCCTACTCACCTTAGATGCCCTAGCATTTATTGCTATTACAGGCGCAATTACCGCTTTTACTGCCGCAATTTCTGCCATTTCGCAAACCGATATAAAACGTGTCCTTGCCTACTCTACGATTTCGCAGTTGGGTTATATGGTTATGGCAATGGGAACGCATGGCTACGAATATTCCTTGTTTCACCTGCTCACACATGCTTTTTTTAAGTGTGGTTTGTTCTTGATTGCCGCCATTATCATTCACGAAATAGCCCATCAAATCGAACATTTAGCCCACAAAAATCCACAATTTGCCCATATTTCCGCACAAGATATGCGCTATATGGGCGGCTTGCACAAATATATGCCCAAAACCTTTTATGCGTATATATGCTGTATGTTTGCCTTGTCTGGCGTGCCTTTGTTTTCGGGTTTTTTGAGCAAAGAAGGTATTTTGATTCACACTTTGCAATGGGCAAATGCAAATACCTTGAACGGAAGCCAAATGTACGTATATATTGTGCCGATTTTGGCATTTGCTACAGCGGCTATAACCGCTTTTTATATGACAAGACATGCTTTGCTTATTTTTGGCGGAGAAAATAGGTTATTGAATCATAGAAATACCGCCTTTTTGGGATTAAAACGCTTCTTTTTTGAACGAATTAGACATAAAAAAGGAACAGGCTATCACACTGGTAGTCTTAGCTTTCATGAAGCACCTGCCCTAATGCTTGTGCCTGTTGCTATTTTAGCGATGCTTTCTGTGTTTATTTGGTTCTCTTTTTCGCCTTTTTCAGCAGAAAATAGTTGGTTCATGTTGAATATCTTACCTGCAAAAAATATTTTTATTCCCACAGAAACAGATGTCCACATTTCACATCTTGCGGTAAGTTTTGCCTCACTTGTTTTGGTAGGAACAGGGGCTTTTTTTGCCTATTTTCTGTGGAAAAAAAGCCCGCAAAAACTCTTTTTTCCAAAATTTCAGGCTTTTCTTACCTATTTTAGCCTCCCTTATGCCCACATTTCCACTTTCAACTTTCAACTCTCAACTTTCCTTGCTATTTTTGACAAGAAAATCGTAGATGGTTTTGTAAACCTTGTGGGCAACGTTGTTGTAAAGCCGCACAAAGGTTACCAATCTTTTGACCAAAACATAATTGGTGGCTTTTTTGATGCTGTAGCTAATTTTATTGTAAATCCACAACGGGGCAACCTTTCTTTGTCTTGGTTTGCTGCCAAATTTGACTACCATATTATAGACGGAATCGTGAATACAATCGGAAAAGGAACAAAAAAAGTAGGTGAAAAAGTTCGTAACACGCAAACGGGAAGTTTGCAGAACTATATCTTATTTGCGCTGATAGGCATATTACTATTGGGCGGCAGTGCTTGGTTTATGCTAAAAGGAAAGCCTTTTTCGCCTGTAACAAGCAGCGAAATTTTGGCAGAAAAGCATATTTATGCGGTTGTAAAAGCCGCTTTACAACAAGATAAGATTATTGCAGATTTTGCGGAAACGGCTTATATTTCACCTATACTTATCAATGAGTCAGAACTTTTGGCAACGGATAGCAGCGAATTTCCAAGCATAAATACGGCGTTGGGCGATAGTTTTGCCTTTACTAAAAATGATTTTGTTTTTTTTCAACGCCAATTTAGCGTCCGTCCCGATTCTTTTTTAATGGTTTCTGATTCTTTTTCGAGTAAAAATATCATTACCTTGGCAGCACTTGCCACGTCTTTGGGTGATTCTGCGAGCAATGATTCCAGTATTTGGGAGCTTTTTCATGAAATAAAAGGAAGTCAGCTCCATTTTTATCAAATATCGCTGCCCATTTTCTCCGAAAATAGGAAACAATGTCTGCTTTCTATCAAAATGCAATGCGGAAACAACTGCGGAAAAGGGCATAAACTCTTGCTACGCAAAGAAAATGAAATGTGGAAAGTGGTGAAGGTTTTTCAACAATGGAGTTCGTAATTCTACTTTGTTAGGTTGAAAACTAACGAATGAGCGAAGCAGTCTCACATAGCGGTATCAAAAGCATTGATTATCCACAATATGTGGGATTGCTTCGCTCGTTCACTCATGCAAAACTGCTCGCAATGACACACCTTATACTATGCAAATTATTACTTTATTTTATCTCCATTCCTAAAATTCATTCGCAACTTGCATTAAATAGAAAAAAATAGTACTTTTGCTTGTGCAAGAATATACATTTTAGGCATCATCAACATCAAACATATTTTCAACATGAAAAAACAATTATTTTGGGTCTTAATCGCTTGTTTTACCTTTGTTGCTTGTCAAAAAGACGAAAAACAAGCTGATAAGGGAGGCAATTCAACAAAAGAAATGCCAGAGAAAAATATAAATACCACAGTGGCTATTATGGACGTAGTAGGTACTTATACAGGTATGTTTGGCAACAATAAAATTACCATTGGCATAAAAGACCTTGCCGCAAATGGCGAAGCAAGGGGATATAGTGTGGTAGCGGGCAATAATCGTCCTTTTTTGGGAACATATCAGCAAAAAGGAGACGAATATATTTTCTCGGTAAAAGAGCCTGGCGATGATAAATATGATGGTGAGTTTGAGTTTACGATTCCTGCGGGACATCAAAACTTGGTCGGAAAATGGATACCTTTTAACAAAGGACAACTAACTGAAAAAACCTATAATTTAGCCAAAAGAGAATTTAAGTATAATACAACAGACGGAAAATATGCTTTTGCTTCGGAAAATACCTTAAATATTGCTGAAATAGAAAACATGACAAAAACGGATTTGCGTATGATGCGCAACGAAATGTATGCTCGTCATGGCTACTCCTTCAAAATGAAAGATATGCGTGCTTATTTTGAAAACCAAGATTGGTATATGCCCATGAATACAGATGTGCGCAATATGCTTACTCCGATTGAAAAGAAAAACGAGGAACTCATAAAGCGATATGAAAAATATGCGCAAGAGTATTATGATGAGTATGGAAGGTAGTTTTTTGTTTGAAAATCTAACTTAATACGATGAAAAATAAACGATTACATTTTAGGCTTGAAAATCCCTGTGAAGCAAATAGGGATAATTTGCTTCCCGAAGAAAAAGGTTTTTTTTGCTTGTTGTGTCAAAAAAAAGTCATAGATTTCGCTAACATGACAGATGATGCGATTTTTGATTTTTTCCAAGATAAAAACAATCTTCTATTTGGCTGTGGACAATATACAGAACGGCAATTATCGGAAGGGATTATGGCTAAACAGCAAGCTCTACATCATATTCCAACATTTCGCAAAATTGCCGTAATTACAATTTTGGGTTTATCTATGACAGGATTGCCCTTGAAATTGCAGGCGCAAAGTGTGATAGAAGAAGTAATACCCGCAGAATATCAAGAAGTTACAAAAAAATATCTGCTTCCCGAAAGATATGAAGAAATAGAAGTTCCCGCAGAATATACAACGGTACAAAAAACTGTCTTAATAAAAAAAGGTGGAGGGTATGTAGAATGGCGAGAAAGCTGTGGGGCAAAAATGGAGAATCATATAAGTGTCGCTATTAGTGCTATTCAGCAAGCATTGACAGAAAAATATTTTTACAAAGGAGATATAGACAATATTTGGGGCGAGGCTACTCGTCAGGCATTGATGGAATTTAAGCAAAAAAATGGGCTGGCAATTAGTACAGATTTTGATGAAGAAACATTAACTGCTTTGGGCGTTTTGAAATAATTAATCCAGTAATTTTATTAGACTTATATGGAAAAGAAAAACTTAGATTTTGATTTAGCACAAATATTTGAGACATTTCATTTGGTAGAGGCAGACAAGAGGCAAGATTTAGAAAATTGGGTGGCTGCAAATTATGAGTTAGATGCTTTTGAACAGCAAATTGTCAATGATTTGCATGAAGATATTTCATTGACGAGCGACCATATGAATGAAGAAGAATTGAAGGCAAAATTAGTAAGCCTGATATTTTATGTGTCAAAAATTCAAGTTCAAAAAAAGATAATGGTTTTTTATGAAAGGGCATTAAGTGGCGTTGTAGAAAATACTTCATTATCCGTAATTTGTGATTGTATGGTGGCAAGCCCGATTGTGGGTACACCTAAATATCCTTACTTTTTTTTGCAAGAATTTAAGAAGAAAAAAGGCGAGAAAAAAGACCCTGAAGCACAAATGCTTATGGCAATGCTCATTGCACAGCAAAAAAAACAGGATAATAAAACTATTTATGGCGGCTATCTTGTAGGAACAAGTTGGAAATTTACTACTTTATCCCAAAATGAATACTGTGTGAGTCGCATATTCGAAGCAACTAACAAAAATGACTTAATACAAATTATTTTTATTTTACGTAAATTAAAAGAAATCATTTTAAATCGTTAATTTTATGAAAAAAAACATTCTCTTTTTATTGTTAATCGCTATTTCACAAATAGCGATTTGTCAATCTTTTACAAGCTATTTTACAGGTGACACAACCGATATAGATGTTGAGCCTGATGCAGGTATCTGCCTTATGGGGGGAGCTACTGAACATGATAGTGCCATGATTTGGTTTTTGAAACAGTCGGCAGGGGGCGATATTGTGGTGATTCGGGCAAGTGGCGCAGATGGCTACAACGATTATATGTACTCCGAATTAGGTGTGCCTGTTCATTCTGTACAAACAATTGTGTTTAACGATTCTACAGCGGCTTTTTCGCCTTACGTTGCACAGCAAATTCACAATGCTGAAGCCCTTTGGATTGCTGGCGGCGACCAAAATACCTATCTCAAATATTGGAAAAATACGCCGATTCAAAGCGAATTACAATATTTGATAAACGACAAAAAAGCAGCAATAGGCGGCACAAGTGCGGGAATGGCGGTTTTGGGAGATGCCTATTTTTATGCAGGAAATGGAACGGTTACTTCTGCGGCTGCGATGGCAAATCCTTACAACACAAATATGACGATTGGGTTTAATGATTTTGTCCATGTTCCTCGCCTTGAACACCTCATCACAGATTCGCATTATGACAGTCCCGACCGCAGAGCAAGGCATTTTGCGTTTATGGCGCGTATGAGTAAAGATTATGGGATTCGTCCTTTTGGCATTGCTTGTAATGAATATGTAGCCGTTTGTATTGAGATAAATGGAATTGCTCGCATCTATGGCGATTATCCTAATTATCAAGAATTTGCGTACTTTTTGCAAGGAAATTGCTACACGCCAAGTGAGCCTGAAACCTGTGTGGCAGGGCAAACACTTACTTGGAACAGAAATAATCAGGCGGTAAAAGTCTATAAAGTGCCTGGCACAAATGGGGGAAATAATACTTTTGACCTGAATACATGGAAAGATGGAACAGGTGGTACTTGGGAAGATTGGTATGCCGTAAATGGCGTTTTGACCACAAATACGGGTGCTTTGCCACCGGAATGTACGTTCACCGCAGTAGAGAATGCGCTAAAAACAGGCGTTTCTGTTTATCCAAATCCAAGTAGTGATTTTATTTCGGTAAAAATGGATAAAAATATGCCTTTTTCCTTCATTATCAGAGATATACAGGGAAAAGAAATGCTTGTAGGGGAGAAAAAGGAAAATGAGGCGCAGATTGCCATTCAATCTTTGCCACAAGGTTTTTATCATTTGGAAATCAAGACAAAAGAGGGCTATTTTTCTGCGATTTTTGTGAAAGAATAATGTGTTTTGCCAAAATAAAGCTATTTCTGCTAAAAAATGAAAAGATGTTTTAATATTTTTAGCCTTAATATTATGGCATCTTTCATTTTGCTGTAGCATATCAAAACATAGCAACACAGGCTGAAACGATTGAAGCAATTAATTTTACTCAATTATATCGCAGACTTTTGAAAAACAGCTGGCACAAGCGAGGACGCTTGCGCCAGCATGGTTAAATAAAACGTTGTATAATTTCTTTGGATTTTTGGAGAATGGCAAAGATTTGGAAGATGTCGTCGCTTGTTGCTACATAAGCGTCACTTACCGCATATTGTTTGTCATCTAACACCACAAAGAACCAGTTTCTACCCACAATATATGCCCCCAAGATTGGGAATTTATTTTCGTTCAAGGCTTGTGCAACAACCATCGTTATGAGTAACTGACCCAATGCGTCGTCACTCGTGTTTGCTTCTTGCTTATATTCATGAATACAGAAATATGGTGGCTTTGCTGTACGTTTGCCCGTAGCTATCATGAAATCTACCTTGCCTGTTATTTTTATCTCATTCATCGTTATTTCAAGTGTTCTTTGGGTAAAGGGCTTAAAATTAGTTGTTTCTAAATCGGCAAGTTCTATTAGAGGGCCAATAAAGAACATTTTGAGTTCATCTTCATTCCAATTAAATACCTGTTTAAATAAATGATTTTTGGATTTATTTAACACAAATTCTTGAATATTATCTATGTTAGGCACAGCCTTTAGCCATTCTTCTAATAAATTGCATTGAAATACCCTATTGAGGAAGAAGACCTCTTCCACTTCTTCAAAAGTGTATGTACTAAATGTACGTGTTATCATAATATTGCTTGTTTAAACAACAAAGATAGACTTTTTTCGGCTTTTTGGCAAAAAAGAAAAGACACAAGGTAAGTCGTGCCTTTGTGTGTGTATAAAACAAGCGAACGCTTGAATGATAGCTGGCACAAGCGAGGACGCTTGCACCAGCATTGGTATTATCTTTTCATCTTTAATTGTTCTATGTCATTTTTAAGTTCATTAATTAGTTTTTGTTGTTCTTTAATAGCTTCAATTAAGTAGGGAGTTATGGCAGAATAGTTGACAAACATATCGCCTGTTCCTCCTTCTTCAACAGCCAATGGAAATTGTTTTTTTAATTCTTGAGCTAAAACACCACTATTCCATACAGGTTGTTGTCCTTTCTCTATTTCGGACTGAGCCAATTTAAACTGATATTCATATCCACCTATTTTCATAATCCTATCTAAAGATTTAGTAATGGGGGTAATATTGTTTTTCTTGCGTTCATCACTTACTGTTACCAATGAGCCTGCTGAGTTTATATAGGATTTAAGCGCAGTATTATCATAAGGATTGGTATTTGCACCGTCAAAAAAGTCTTCGTCCATAAAATAAAGTAGTGCTGCAGGTTGTCCTTGATTACCATCGCCAGGAGACCAAATCGCACAAGTATTCCCATCTGCAAAAAAACCGCCCGACTCAAGAGTTGTATTTCCATTAACACCTAAAGAAGACACCATTGCATATCGACCACCAAAACCCATGACTTGCGCCCCATTACCATGCTGAAAAGTATTTGTGCCTCCTGTTACCATGCCTGGTTCACTTGTTATATTTCCTAATGATAAAGTAACGTTTGTAGTACTTGTGCTATATAATCCAAGTGTACTTCCTAAATCTACATCTGTAAAATATGCATCATCTCCGATAACAAGATTCTGAGAGCCTGCTGCACCATAGTCTTGAGCTGTGATTCTACCACTTACAAAGAGATTTTGTTGTGAAGTAGCAGAACCTGGACCTACTCTCACTGTTCCAGAGCTTGCCCCTAATACAAGGTCATTATTTGCACCTGTAGAAGTTCCATCTGTATAAAGCCCATTATACCCCCAAGCCGAACCCAAACGTAGGCGACCACGCCCTCCTACTGTCATGGTTTCATTTCCTTGAACGTGAATGTTATTTTCTGTCCAAAGGTCTGTATTATATACATTTGTACCTGCGCCATTAATCGCAAGTCTTACGCCAGGTGCTGTTGTACCAATCCCTACATTGCCCGCTTGTGTAATTGCCATTCGGTTAGCAGAAGATGTATAAAAATCTAAACCAAATTGATTTCCACCTGCATTGCGCTTAGAAGCAATTCCCTCTCCCGAAGCATTACCAAAAGCTAAAGCATTAGAAGAAATAAGACCAGTGTTACCATTATTATTGTCAATAGTAGCACCAGAGCCTACGGTAAGCCCGCCGTCCATACGTCCATTAGACGAAATCCAGAAATTAGCAGTACTTTGTTGAGCAGCAAATTGATTTTTGATGTAACCATTATTATTTTGGTTTAAAGTAACAACTCCTGTACTTGAAATCGTTGCATCTCCACTTACGGTGGTAAAAGTAGGGACATTTGAAGCATTACCTAACAAAACTTGTCCCGCAGTAGGGGCAGATGTAAGGTTCACATTTCCTGTACCATTACCATAGAGTACGCCATTGCTTGTGAGGCTTGTAAGTCCTGTTCCCCCATTAGCTACGGGAACTGTACCAAGTGAAATGACGGGCGTTGTTGTACCTGTTGCCACATTGATAGGAGAAGTACCTGTTACAGAAGTAACAGTACCTGTGGTCGGACTCACCCAACTCAATACGCCAGCACCATTATTAGAAAGTGTTTGTCCTGCTGTTCCTTGTGCAATGGGTAAAGTAAGCGCATAAGAAGTTGTGGTAGTACCTGAATTAAGCGTTACCGTATTGCCATTCGCTGAATTTGCCATAATTAAAGCCCCGGTATTACTTGTGCCGACTCCTAATTGCAAACCTGCCGCAGAAAGGCGAGCTTTTTCTGTATTTGCAATCACAAACCCCATTGTATTTGCACCAGGACGATATATCCCACTATTTGCATCATTTGTAAAACGAATAGCAGGCGTACCTGTTCCGCCGTCATTTGCAATAAAACCGCTATTTGTACGAACCGCTCCTGATACATCTAATTTCACGCCTGGCGTAGCCGTTCCTATACCCACATTTCCTGTTCCTGTAAAAGCAACATCAAATCCTGCTTGTGCAATGGTGGTAGCTTGAATCAATGTACCTCCTAATTGTGTATTGCTACTCGTCATTGTCAAACCATTATTTGCAGTATAAACGGTAGCCGCAGGCAAAGTAACCGAACCGCCATTTACCAAAGAAATGACATTTCCTGCAATCGAAAGGGCTTGATTGTCTGTATTATCCAAATAGGTTGCAAGATTTACACCAGCACTTGTAACCCCATTTACCGTTGTGGTTAATGTATTCGCATTAATCGTATTAGAAACCGTATTTACTGCATCTGCCGTAGCAACAACCCCGTTTACGGTACTTGTTAAGGTATTTGTTCCGTTATTTACTAAAACATTTGTGGTCGCAGGGGCGGCAGGTAAGGTAACATTTCCCCCATTTGTTAAAGAAATAACATTACCTGCGATGCTAAGTTGTTGTGCGTCAAGGGACGTTAAAGGAACGCCTGTACCACCACCCGAAATATTCAAGTTACCACCCGAAACCGATAAATCTTGTATTTCATTGGTAATACTGCCATCAACCTCTGTAAAAGTATTAGCAACCACATAAGGCGAAGCGGTTGTACCTGTTCCTGTTACCGAAATATTTGTACCTGCGGTTACTTTTGTTTCCGAACCATCAGCACTTGGGACAGTA